>DASTDQ010000057.1:0-6339 GCA_035710305.1 Vicinamibacterales bacterium
CCGCCATCGCCTTGAGCCGCTGCGCGGGTGGCAGCAAAAGCCGCGCGACCTGAAGTTCCATACCGGACTGCACGACGAAGTTGCGGGGCTCGCCGTTCTGGGGCAGCGAGACGGAAACGAGAAGGCCACCGGCAGTGCCGCCTTTCGCGAGCGCCGCCTTGAAAGCGGTGATCTGCTCGGTCGTGAGCAAGGGCTTCAGCTCGCTCAGAAGGTCCGCCGCGGCGTCCGTTTCGAGCCCGTCCATGAACCATTGGGCGGCGTCGAGCGCCTGCTCCCTTGTCGCGCTCGGGAGCCTGAGGTCCTCGATCGCCCCTTCGACGTGCGCGCGCGACGACAGCCCGACCTGATCGCCGAAGGTATAGCCGCCGGACGTGAAGAACGCGCGCGCGTCCTGGGCTGGCGACTTGGCGAGCTTGGCTATCTCGGCGTCGTCGAGCGTGCCGTCGCCGCTGACGTCGCCCCGGGCCACCAGGGCCTGCATCCGCTCGGGGAGCTCGCTCACCGTCACCTTCCCGTCGCGGTCGCTGTCGAAGGACATCAGGCGAGCGACGATGTCATCGGCGCTCACGAGCGAGACGACGAGCCCGGATCCGCCCGGCGCTCCTGTCACGGTCACCACCACGGGGTTCTGCGCCGACGCGATCGTCGTGAAGCAAATCAGCGTCAGCAGGACGATGGAGATGCGCCGCATACGTGTGCTCCTTCGAGTCCTTGGACTCGCTACTCGAACGGATCCGAGAACTTCGGATCCTCGAGGAATTTCCGATCGGTCAACGTCTGCAGAAAGGCGATGAGCGCCGCCTTCTCGGAGGCGGTGAAGTTCAGCGGCTGGATGCGCACGTCCCGGTTCGGGTGCTTCTTCCCGCCGCTGCTGTAGTGGTCGATGACGGCCTCGAGCGTCTCGAAGCGTCCGTCGTGCATGTACGGCCCGGCAACCTCGACGTTGCGGAGTGACGGCGACTTGAAGTGCCCGACGTCGCGCGGGTTGAGCGTGATGTCGCCGACGCCGCCGTCGCTGAACGCCGTATCGTCGTCCAGCCCGGTGTTCACCGGCTCGGTCATGACGAAGTGGGCCTCCTGGTCCGGGAGGTGGCACAGCGAACAGTTCCGGAGAAAGAGCGCCTTGCCCCGGTTTTCCTGCACCGTGAAGTTCACGAAATCCTCCGCGGCCTTGTTTGCCCGCGCCCGCCCCTCGTCGTACTTCGACTGATAGGACACCATCGAGCGCAGGAACTGCGCCAGCGCACGCGCGATGCGCTCGTTGGTGACCTCGGCGTCACCGAATGCCCGACCGAAGAGCTCGGCGTACCGCGGGTCTCGCGAGAGGATCCCTGGCAGGCGTTCGAGGTCCAGCCCCATCTCGAGCCGGTTCTCGACCGGCAGCAGCACCATCGATTCGAGATTGCCGCCGCGCTCGTCCCAGAAGAAGCGGCCCTTGACGTGGAATCGCAGGTTGACGAGGTTCATGGCGTGCCGGTCGGTCAGCCCGCCCTTGAACCCCCGGCTGAAGCGGTTGGGATCGGCGAACCCGTGTGCCTGCACGTGGCAGGAACCGCACGAGATGGTGTCGTTGGCCGAGAGCCTGGTGTCGTAGAACAGCACGCGGCCGAGCGTCGCCCCCTGGTCCGTGACTGGATTCTCCGCGGGCGTGTTGTCGAAGCGCTGCGCCTGTGACTGCCTGAAATGGGCCGGTAGGTTGAGCTCGGCGTAACGATACGAAACCTCTGGCAGCCGAAGCGTCCGTGTCCGTTCGCCCTCCGCGCTCGCGAGTGCCAGCGCCGAGGCCGACAGAAAGACGAAGCCCGCCGTCGCCAAGGGGAGGCAGACGTTCATTCGCCCTACTAGCCGGTTTAGACACCGCACCGGCCGAATTGGCCTTGGGGGTTGGGAGTTACCTCCGCTTCCCCACCAGCGCGTCGTACACGTACCCCCCGAGCACGCCGCCGATGAGCGGCCCCGCAATCGGAACCCACCACCAGCCGTTGCCCGCGCGAAAGACCTCGCCGCCCCACCCCGCCACTGCCGTGAAGATCCGCGGACCGAGGTCGCGCGCCGGGTTGATCGCATACCCGGCGTTGTAGCCGAAGGTCATGCCGATGAGGGTCACCGCCAGCCCGACCACGATGGGAGCGGCCTTCGGGTCGGGGGCAAGGTTCTTCGCGTCGCCGATCGCGAAGATGAGGATCAGCAGCAGCGCGGTGCCGACGATCTGATCGATCAGACCTCCGGGAAACGTGCTGAGGAACGCCTGCGGATAGGTGGCGAAGATACCGGCCGTCCCCTGCGGCCCCATGACCTGTCGTACGCCGCCGTCGAAGTGGGCGAACGCCTCGCGATAGACGATGAACGTCACCAGCGCTCCGGCGAACGCGCCGGTAAGTTGCGCCGCGCAGTACGGAAGCACTTTCCCCCACGGAAAGCCGCGCCGGACCGCGAGCGTGAGCGTCACGGCCGGATTGAGGTGCGCGCCCGACACGCCCCCGGCGACGTACACGCCCATGACGACGGCCAGGCCCCAGCCGAGATTGATCGACAGGTACGACCCGTTGGCCTGCCCCGACAGCACGACCTGCGCCACAACGGCCGTCCCGAACACAATCAGAATGAACGTGCCGAGGAACTCGGCTAGCATCTCACGCATGTCGTACATCCTCGCCCTGGACCAGGGCACGACGAGCTCGCGCGCTATCCTGTTCGATCGGGAAGGCGCAATCAAGGGAGTCGCGCAACGCGAGTTCCGGCAGATCTTTCCGCAGCCAGGCTGGGTCGAGCACGACGCGATGGAGATCTGGACGTCGCAGGCGGGCGTCGCCGTGGAAGCGCTGGCCGGCGCCGGCCTCCGTGCCCGCGACGTGTCCGCCATCGGCATCACCAACCAGCGCGAGACGACCGTCGTCTGGGATCGCAAGACCGGCCAACCCATCACCAACGCCATCGTCTGGCAGGATCGGCGCACGGCGGACGACTGCGATCGGCTGCGATCGGAGGGCAGGGAACCGCTGTTTCGCGAGCGTACGGGCCTGGTGCTCGACGCGTACTTCTCGGGCACGAAGCTCGCCTGGATTCTCGACAACGTGGACGGGGCGCGGAAGCGCGCGGAGGCGGGCGAGCTGGCGTTCGGCACGATCGACTCGTGGCTCGTCTGGAAGCTCACCGACGGCCGACTGCACATCACCGACGCCACGAACGCGTCGCGAACGCTGCTGTTCAACATCCACACGCTTCAATGGGACGACGAGTTGCTGCGCGCCCTGCGGGTGCCGC
The DNA here is from genome assembly GCA_035710305.1 of Vicinamibacterales bacterium. Lineage (GTDB taxonomy): Bacteria > Acidobacteriota > Vicinamibacteria > Vicinamibacterales > UBA2999 > Gp6-AA40. The sequence goes on from DASTDQ010000057.1 coordinate 3,265, forward strand.
GTGGCCTGCTGCCGGAGGTACGCAACTCGAGCGAGGTGTACGGCGAGGTGACGACGACACTCGGCCTGGAGTCGGTCCCGATCGCGGGGATCGCCGGCGACCAGCAGGCGGCGCTGTTCGGGCAGATGTGCACCTCGCCTGGCCTGACGAAGAACACCTACGGCACCGGCTGCTTCATGCTGCAGAACACCGGGGGCAAGGCGCCTGTCTCCCAGCACAAGCTGGTGACGACGGTCGCCTGGATGCGCGGCGGCAAGGCGGAGTATGCGCTCGAGGGGAGCGTGTTCATCGGCGGCGCGGTCGTCCAGTGGCTCCGCGACGGCCTCGGCATCATTCGGTCCTCGAGCGACGTCGAGGCGCTGGCGCTGTCGGTGCCCGACAACGGCGACGTCTACCTCGTGCCCGCCTTTGCCGGGCTCGGCGCGCCCCACTGGGATCAGTACGCGCGGGGCGCGATCGTCGGGCTGACCCGCGGCACGACCGCCGGCCACATCGCGCGCGCGGCGCTCGAATCGATCGCCTATCAGTCGGCGGACCTGCTGGATGCCATGCAGGCGGACGCGGGCACGAAGCTGGCCGAGCTTCGCGTGGACGGCGGCGCGGCGCGGAACGATCTGATGATGCAGTTCCAGTCGGACCTGATTGGGGCGCCGGTGGTGCGCCCGAAGATCACCGAGACGACGGCCCTGGGCGCGGCGTACCACGCGGGCCTCGCGGTCGGGTTCTGGAAGAGCGGAGAGGACATCGCCAGCCAGTGGCGGAGCGAGCGCCGCTTCGAGCCAAAGATGCCGGCCTCGCGCGTCGATGCGCTGCGCGGGCGCTGGCGGCAGGCGCTCGAGCGCGCCAAGGGGTGGATCGAGAGATGAACCGCGCCGAGATGCTCGACCGCGCCATGCAGCGGCGAGAGCCGTGGGACATGGTCATCGTCGGCGGAGGCGCCGTCGGCATGGGCGTCGCCGTGGACGCGGCCTCGCGCGGCTACGAGGTGCTGCTCGTCGAGCAGCACGACTTCGGCAAAGGCACGTCCAGCCGATCGACGAAGCTGGTGCACGGCGGAGTCCGGTACCTCGAGCAGGGCGCCGTGTCGCTGGTGATGGAGGCGCTGAAGGAGCGCGGCCTGCTCCGGCGGAACGCGCCGCACCTGGTCACCGACCTGGCGTTCGTCGTCCCGAACTACGAGTGGTGGGAGGCGCCCTTCTACGGCGTCGGCCTGAAGGTGTACGACCTGCTGGCGGGACGCTACGGCTTCGGCGCCGCCGAGATCCTGTCCAGGGAGGAAACACTCGCGCGCCTGCCGACGATCAAGACCGACGGGCTGCGCGGCGGGGTCGTCTACTACGACGGGCAGTTCGACGACACGCGGCTCTTGATCAACCTGGCAGCCACCGCGGTGGAACAGGGGGCCGTCGCGCTGAACTACACGCCCGCCACGGCGGTGACGCGCGGAGCCGACGGCTTCGCCGACGGCATCGTCGCGCGCGACGTGGAGGGAGGGCACGAGTTCCGCGCGCCCGCGCGTGTTGTCGTCAACGCCGCCGGGCCCCAGAGCGATCGCGTGCGGCGGCTCGCCCATCCGGATGCCGCACCGCTCATCGCTCCCAGCCAGGGCATCCATCTCGTGTTCGACGGATCGCTGCTTCTGGGCGGGCACGCGATCATGGTGCCGCACACGACGGACGGACGCGTGATGTTCGCGATCCCGTGGCACGGCCATACCGTCGTCGGCACGACCGACACGCCGGTTGACGAGGTCCCGCTCGAGCCGCGTCCCCTGGACGAGGAGATCGACTTCATCCTGGAGACCGCGAGCCACTACCTGCAGCGGCCGGTCTCGCGCGCCGACGTGCTGAGCGTGTTCGCGGGCATCAGGCCGCTGGTGCGATCGGGATCGGGCGGCGCGACGGCTTCCACGACCGCGTCGCTCTCGCGCGACCACACGATCCACATCGACCCGTCAGGCCTGCTCACGATCGCGGGAGGAAAATGGACGACCTACCGCCACATGGCGGAGGACTGCGTGGACCATGCCGCGACGCTCGCGCACCTGCCCGAGAAGCCGTGCGTGACGCGGAACCTCAACGTGCACGGCTTCCATCATCAGGCGCACAACTTCGGGGCGCTGTCGGTCTACGGGTCGGATGCCCTGCTGATTCAGGACCTCGTCCGCGCCGAGCCGGCGCTCGGGAGGAGGATTCACCCGGCGCTTCACTACTGCGGCGCCGAAGTGGTGTGGGCGGCGCGCGTCGAGATGGCGCGCACGGTGGAGGACGTGCTGGCGCGCCGCACGCGGGCGCTTTTCCTCGACGCGCAGGCGGCCATCGCCATGGCGCCCGAGACCGCCAGGCTGCTCGCGCGCGAACTGGGCCGCGATCAGGCATGGCAGACCGGGCAGGTCGAGGCGTTTCGCTCCCTGGCTCAGGGATACCTCGTGACCTAGGGTGCGAGGGTGCGAGGTGCGAGGGTGCGCATGACACGAGCGGGTTTCGCGGCGATGTTGTCCGCGATCGCGGGACTCGCTGCGTGCACGGGCTTCGAGCCGTTCGCGCCTCCGGCGACGATCACGCTCTCCATCGTCGGCACCAACGACCTGCACGGCGGCATCCTCCAGCGCGGCGATCGCGGCGGGCTGGCGCTGCTCGGCGGTTACGTCTCGAATCTGCGCGCCGCGCGCGCGCGGGACGGAGGGGCGGTGCTCCTCATCGATGCCGGCGACATGTTCCAGGGGACGCTCGAGTCGAACCTCAACGAGGGAGCAGCCGTCATCGCGGCGTACAACGCGCTCGGATACTCGGCTGCGGCGGTTGGCAATCACGATTTCGATTTCGGTCCCACGGGCCCGGCCAGCACTCCCCAGCAGCCGGGGGACGACCCCCGCGGTGCGCTGAGAGCACGCGCCGCCGAGGCGTCGTTTCCGCTGCTCGCGGCAAATCTGATCGACACGGCAACCGGACGTCCCGTGGAATGGCGGAACGTGAGGCCGACGACGATGGTCACCGCGGCCGGCCTCCGCATCGGCATCGTCGGCGTCATCACGGAAGAGGCGCTGTCGGTGACGGTCGCCGCCAACACGAGCGG
>DASTDQ010000058.1:0-13623 GCA_035710305.1 Vicinamibacterales bacterium
GCGTCGCCGACGCGGCGGGCGTGTTCGAGCCCAACATCTGGATCAAGATCAACGCCGACGACACGGTGCGCATCATGCTGACGATGCTCGAGATGGGGCAGGGCGTGATGACGTCGATGCCGATGCTCGTGGCCGAGGAGCTCGACTTCGACTGGACGAAGATCAGGACCGAGTGGGCCCCGGCCGATGCGAAGTACGGCAACCCGAACTTCGGGGGCCAGCAGCTCACCGCCGGCAGCAACAGCGTGCGCGGGATGTGGAAGGTGCTGCGCGAATCGGGCGCGACCGCGCGCGCGATGCTCGTATCCGCCGCCGCGCAGACGTGGGGCGTTGCCGAGAGCGCGTGCACGACCGACAAGGGCGAAGTGATTCACCAGGCGAGCGGACGGCGGCTGAAGTACGGCGCGCTCGTGGACAAGGCGGCCGCGCTGCCCGTACCGAAGAGCGTGGCGCTCAAGAATCCGAAGGCCTTCAAGGTGCTCGGGCAGTCGCTCGCGCGCCTCGACGTGCCGGAGAAGGTCAACGGCACGGCGGTGTTCGGCATCGACGTCAAGCTGCCAGGACTTCTGACCGCGCGCGTGGTGCGCTGCCCGGTCTTCGGCGGCAAGGTCGCCAGGCTCAACGCCGACAAGGCGAAGGCCGTCCCGGGCGTCTCGCACGTCGTGCAGATCAGCACCGGCGTCGCGGTGGTCGCCGACAACTACTGGTCCGCGTCGCGCGGAGCACAGGCGCTCCAGATCACGTGGGACGAAGGCCCGCTGGCCACGCTGACGAGCGCCGAGATCATGAAGCGCTACAAGACCCTCGCGCAGCAGGCGGGGAAGGTGGCTCGCAACGACGGCAACGCCGACGCCACGCTGGCCGCGTCGCCTCGTGCCTTCGAGCGGACCTACGAGGCTCCCTTCCTGGCGCACGCCACGATGGAGCCGATGAACTGTACGGCCGACGTGCGCGCCGACGGGTGTGACGTGTACGTGCCAACCCAGGGACAGACGGCGTCGCACCTGGCCGCGGTTGCCGCGTCCGGGCTGCCTCCCGACAAGGTCAGGATTCACACCACCTACATGGGAGGCGGTTTCGGCCGGCGCGGCGAGGGAGATTTCGTCACCGACGCCGTCGAGACGTCGAAAGCGGTGGGGAAGCCGGTCAAGGTCGTGTGGAGCCGCGAGGACGACATGCAGCACGACTACTATCGTCCCGTCAGCTACGCGCGCATGTGGGGCGCCATCGACCCGTCGGGCAAGCCGACGGTCTTCAAGCAGCACATCGTGCAGCAGTCGCTGATGAAGCGCATCGGCGGGCTTCCGCCCAACGGCGTGGACTTCATTTCGGTTGACGGCTCAGCCAACCTCCCGTACGCCATCCCGAACATCCGCGTCGAGTACACGGAAACCGATCCGGGCATCCCGTTCGGGTTCTGGCGATCGGTCGGCGCCTCGTTCCAGGGCTTCGTCGTCGAGGCGTTCATCGACGAGATGGCGACGACGGCCGGGAAGGATCCGTACGAGTTCCGGCGCGAGCTGCTCGGCAAGTCGCCGCGCCATCGAGCCGTGCTCGAGCTCGCGGCCGAAAAGGCCGGTTGGGGCAAGCCTCTGCCGGCGGGACGCGCGCGCGGCATCGCGGTGATGGACGCGTTCGGCAGCTACCTCGCGCAGGTGACCGAGGTGTCGGTGGACGCGCGAGGCAGCGTGCGTGTGCACAAGATTGTCTGCACCGTGGACACCGGGTGGGTGATCAACCCCGACACGATCAAGGCGCAGATGGAAGGCGGGATCGTCTACGGGTTGACCGCCGCGCTGAGGGGGGAGATCACGATCAAGGGCGGCCGCGTCGAGCAGAGGCACTTCGGCGACTACCAGATGCTGCGGCACAACGAGATGCCGGAGATCGAGGTCCATATCGTGCCGAGCACGGAGGATCCCGGAGGGATTGGCGAACCGAGCACCGCGCTCGCGGCCGGATCGCTCGTCAACGCCGTCTTCGCCGCGACCGGGAGGCGCATCTACTCGCTGCCGATTCGGCCGGAGCAGCTGCGGGGCGGAACGGCCTGATCGAGTTCACCGCGACGCGATCTTCAGGGGGAACACCTGCCATCGATCGTACCGATGGAATTCGGCTCCTGACGCGTTGCGTCCGGTGAGCGTGAAGTCGGCGGGCACCGTAAACGACCCCTTCTGCACGGTGGACCACTCGGCAGAGCCCGCTTGCACCTGAAGCTGTATGGCGAAGCTCCCGGTTCCGAGTGGCTCCGGATTCTCCGCGACGAAGTCGAAGATCTTCGCGACGAACGAGCTCTGTGCCGACAGCTCGAACGGCCGCAGCGGCTTCCGGTGCTTGCGAATCTCGCCGTCAGCCGGAGCGAACTCGGCCACCGGCTCGTCGTCTGCTTCGAAAGTCCCATCCCAGGTCGTCATCTCGCCGCCCGACTCCGTGACCACGCGGACGCGGCGGACGACGACAGCGGGTCCGCGGAGCTGAAACGAGACCGGAAGCCGCAGCTCGTTCCGCGATTCGGTGCCCCGCTCGGGGAGCGGAACACTCCTGCCAGTCCATCGCACGCGCACGACGTCGGAATCGATCGCGGCCTCGAGGGGGCCCCGGTCAGTGACTTTGGGCGCGGCGGGCGCAGTAGAGGCCTCGACGTTCGGAGAGGGCGAAGGCGGCTGCTCCACGCCACGCGGATTGGCTTCTGCGGCAACCGGTGGCGGCGACGGCTGCGGCTGTTCGCGCGGCCAGCCCCAATACGCTACGGCCGCGACGACCACCGCGGCGGCTACGCTTGCGGCTGCGATCCACTTCGTGCGAGGCTCTGGCCCCGGAGTGCCGGGCGTCTGGCGTGGCGGGGGCGCGGTTCCAGAAATCGACGCCGCAATTCCTCGGCAGAGCCCCTGGAATCCCTCGTGCGACGTTCCGCCGTCCCAACCCACCAGATCGACGGTCTGCTTGCGCCGGAATTCCAGCGGCAGATCGACGCGGTCGATGAGGGCCGGCACGAGGACGCCTCGCTCGGCCGCAAGCGCAGCCTCGTTCCGCACCCATTCCGACGCCGTCGAGCTGGCGGACCACAACGTGACGACACTTTTCGCCGACCGCAGCTCGCGTTCGATGACCTCGTCGTAGGCCTGGCCGGCCACGATGTGGCGATCCCACCAGACCGACCACCCCTGCGCCTCGAGCGCGACGGCCAGCGGCCGCACCCGGTCGCGATCGTCGCTCGCGTAGCTGATGAAGATGTCCGCCATGCGAGCTCAGCCCCTCTCTCTCTGGCCCCATCGAATGGTGTCGGTCAGCGTCTCGCGCAGGGGCCGCGACGACCATCCGAGCTCGGTTCGCGCCTTCGAGGTGTCGTACCACGCGTAGCGGCCGATGATCTGCAGGACGTCCTGGGTCACGGGAGCCGGCTTGCCGCGGATCGAGCTGACGAGCTGGAGAACGCCGACCAGCACGCGCACAAGGGGTGTGGGAAGGACGAGGCGAGGTGCGCGGACACCCGCGATCCCGGCCACCTGCTCGAACAACTGGTTCACCGTGACGTTGTCGCCGCTCAGCAGGTATCGCTGTCCCGATCGGCCACGCTCGGCAGCAAGCAGGACACCTGACGCGAAGTCCCGGACGTCGAGCGCCCCGAACCCGACGGGGAGCGTGAAGCGCAGTTTCTTCGAAACCACTGCTCCCACCAGCTTGTTGGCCGGCGCGCCCACCGGATCATCCGGGCCCAGTGTAAATGACGGGCACACCGTCATGACGGCGAACGACGGCGACGCCAGCGCCAGGGCGTCCAGCTCCGCCTTCCGCCGATTGAGGGCGTACGGAAGATTGAAGGCGTGCTCGGCCCAGTCGGCGGATTCGTCGAGCGGCTGTGGCTGCTTGTTGACGCCGACGGCCAGCGCGCTGCCCGCGACGACGGCGCGCCTGACGCCGCTGGCTGCCGCGGTCTCCAGCAGCTGCCTCGTACCCGCGACGTTGACTCGTTCCATCTCTTCGCGAAGCGTCGCGCCGCCTCCGACGCTCACCTTGAACGCAAGGTGCAGCAACGTCCCGACGCCGGAGCAGGCGGCGCGCACCGACGCCGCGTCGTCCAGGGCACCGGAACACCGTTCGACGTTCAGCGCGTTGAGCACGTCGGTCCGGCTGTCTCGCAGCTCGAGCACCCGCGGGCGCACGCCGGACTCGTTCAGCTTCTTCGCGACGTGGTACCCGAGAAACCCCGACGCTCCCGTAAGCAGGACGCTGGTGTCCACTGGCTGAAATCCTCCGGCACACACAATAAGGCATACATCAATCTCATCCATTGGTCCGATTTGCACTTGTGTTCGGCAAGAACAGCCAGTGAGAATGGGCCCACCGCAGCTGGCTGAGGTTCTTCATGCGTCTCTCCGTCGATGACCACGTGTACCTACCGCCGGCGGTAGCTGCTCCTCCCGCTCCCGCTGCCCCCGTCGTTCCGGCGGATCCTACTGCCCCCGAGATCTCCTTTCTCGCCACGCAGACCGCCGTGGCGCTGCAGTCTTTCTACGCGACGATCGAGCGGATCACGGCCGACAACCCGGTCCCGATCGCCAGACTCCAGGAGCTTGCCGGGAAAGCCCGGCTCGGTCAGATCGCTCCGGAGGAAGCGCAGGAGCTCCAGGGATTGAAGCTCCAGGCAGTTCGTCAGGGTCGCGCGGTGGCCGCGGTCATCGGCTTCTTCCTGAAACTGAAGCCGTACCCGATGCTGGAAGAGGTCAGGAAGAAGGCGAAGCTGTTTCAACCGGCGTTCGGTCCGGTGCTGGTGGTCGAAGGAGACGCCGTTCGCAACCTGCTCGAACGCGACCAGGAGTTCAGCGTCGATCCCTACGGGGTGGAGATGGTGAAGGTGATGACGCCGTCGCGCAACGGCGGATTCACCACGTTCATCCTGAGCACGGACGACAACGCTGCCTACGAGCCCGACAAGCGTCTGCTCTCGGCCGTGTGCAACCGCGAGGATGCGGACCGGATCACTGACACGATCCACAAGGACTGCGTTCGACGTGTGGGTGCCGCGCTCGCGTCCGCCCGGGGCGCCGGCTCGTCAACGATCGACATCGTGAAGGCCGTCGCGCGCTTTGTCCCGGTCACGCTCGGGCACAGGTATCTCGGCGTTCCCGTGGCGGCGCGGCGTGGTTCCTTCGAGCTCACTCCGGAGATGCTGGCCTGCTACGGGTCGCCGATCGAGGGCCAGGTCGAGACCGCGCTGAGGAAGGACGACGGCGTCATCCCCGACGAAGAGCAGATGTATCTGTGGATCAAGGCCGCCTTCCGGCACTTCTTCAACAACGTACAGAAGGATCCGCAGGTGCAGAAGGACGGGTTGCGCGCGTGCCGCCTGCTGCTCGCCTACCTCCTGCGCGAGATCGGCATCCAGCGAGACCGCATCCTGGGCGGTCAGCCGGTGGACGATACGATGCTCACCAGGCTCCTCCTCTTTCAGCTCGGTCGTTCAGCCCCCACCGTCGCCCGCCCGGCGGATCTCGACGCACGGCTGGTCAGCGATCTGCGGATCGCCGAGAACGTCATGGGAACGATCGTTGGCGCCATCGCGGGCCAGGAAGAGGCGACGTGCCGGGTGATCGACTCGCTCATGCGGTTGAAGGGCGGCGAGTACCGGACGAGCGGCTCCTCATCGGCCCGATACGGCAGCTTCAGTGAGGCCACCGAACTGGCAGTCAACGTGTTGAGGGGCACCGCCGTGGCGGAGAGCCGGCGCACGCTCTACAAGTACTTCCTGGAGGCCCTTCGCCTGCAGCCGCAGGGCGAAGTGCTGGCGCGAAAGTGTGTCAGCGAAGGAGCGCGCATTGCCGACAGCCGTCCGATTGCCGCCGGTACGTTCGTCTTCGCGGCGCACGGGTCGGCGATGAGAGACGTTCCAGACGCGGACGCCTTCATCCTCGACAGGCCTCGCGAGCACTACTTGCACTACGGCTGGAACCGGCACACGTGCCTCGGTCAGCACGTCTCGCCGGTCATCATCGTCGAATCGATGATCGCCGTTCTCGGCCTGCAGGATCTGTCCCGGCCCGATCCTCGGGCCGGCGAATCGGCCTTCCCGTTCGAACGGCGGTTCGGCCGGCTCCAACTCGACGACCAGAACCTGTACGCCACGACCTTCTCTCTCCGGTTTGCCGACACCGGTGCAACGGTCTCGTTCTGGCCCCCTGCATCGGCCGGCGGCGCCGAGGTGACGTGAGATGCCGACCAACTGGATCCGACTGCTGACGTGCGTTGCGCTGCTGCCGCTCCTTGTCTCCGGGTGCGGCCGGCGGGCTGCCGACGAGGCGGCGGCAACGACGACTGCAGCCGCGAAAGGAACTCCCGGACTCGTCGGCCCGTTGACCAATGACACGAGCGACGACATCGTGTCGTGGGTGGACGGGAAGGTCGTCTCGGACTGGGCAGCGGAGATCGCGAAACGAGACGAGGCGATTGAAGGCTATTTGAACGACGCCGATCCCGCCCGCGCCGCGAAGTACGGCTTCCGCAGCGGCCAGAACCCGGCGCTGGCGTGGAGCTGGTTCCGCGACTACCCGGTCGGCTTCAACGGCGTACCGTTCGTGGTCTTCAAGACGCTCCTGGACCTGGATCCGAACGACCCGGACCCCTCCCTGCAGCGGATCGCCCGGATCTGGAAGCGCCAGACCACGATGCCGATCGGATCGGGGCCTTCCGCCGCGTGGACCTTCGATCACATCGGCATCGGACCGAATCCTTCCGACTACGCCGACGGAGTGGCCAGGCCCGCCGGCGAGCGCCGGTCGCCGCTGCCCTACGGATTGGTCTTCGAGAACCCGCGGTCGTTCGAGCCGCTGTCAGCGATCGAGCTGACGCGTCATGACGCGCAGCTGCGCCTGAAGAGCGTGTTTCAGATCACGAGCCTGCTCCTCGCCAAGCTCAGGACCGTGGACCAGGAGGAGACCTGGGAAGACGATCGCAAAGGCTTCGGCACTCCCGGGTCCATGGATCGCGTGTTCTTCTCGTGCGCGGCATGCCACGTCGGGCGCGTGGTCGTCGGCGGGAAGATGAAGTTCCTTCCCGGCATGCCGAATACGGAGATCGAGGCGCAGTACTACTCGAAGCTGCTGATGCTCACCTCTGCGGCGCTCGTCGAGTCCGGCTTCGATCCGACGGCGACGACGCCGGTGAACCCGGCCAGCATCTCGCCGAACCGGAACGCCGTTCGCGCGCTGTACGGCGCGATGCTGAAAAAGGCGCTCGACCGCCCGGAGACGATGTACGGGTCGTCGCCGGCAGACATCGCCCGCGCGAAGATTCAGACGCTTGCCGTCGCCGATCGATTCCCGGACGTCATGAAGGACCTCATCGCGATCGGCGTCAAAACGCACTTCATCTACTACGTCGTCGCGAAGAACAACGGCTACAAACGGCCGCTTCCCGACGTCCTCGAGGATCGTCCCGGCCAGATGGATGCGTTCGGCATCGCGTCGGGCCTGGTCGCGATCCACACACGCCGGACCAGGAACACGTTCCTCGAGTTCGTGAAGAACGACAACCCGAAGAGCCCGATCTTCACCGGGTTCTCGAAGGCCAATGGACTGCCGACCGACACTCCCGGAATGACCGAACCGGTCACCGATCCGAAGCTTGCGGGCGACCGCATCTTCAAGAACATTCCGGCGTGGGCACCTCCGGTGCCGGCGCCGGTGGACGTCAAGAGCGTCAACTGGGCCGTCGAGCGCTATCACGCCAACTGGGACGGCAATCAGGGGGCATCGTCGCGAACGCTCGCGTCGGGCGCGTCGGCCACCGGCGATCCGCGGATGGTGAACGTGCGCATCCACGAACCGCTCAACCCGTTCATCGACAACCTTCCGCCGCCGCCGTACCCGTTTACGAGCGTCGATCTGGCCCGCGCGCGCGAAGGCAAAACGCTCTTCCGGGCGAATTGCGCCGGCTGCCACATGTCGCGCAATCAGATGATCTATCCGGCCGCGACGCTGGGCGTGGACCCCAACCGCACGATGGTGAACACGAGCGTGTCCCGCTACGGCCTCGCCGCCCTGGTGACCGAGGCGTGCGGCATCTACGGTGAGAACAACAAGGGGCAGCCGGGCGCCGACTGGTGCGTCCCGCAGGGCGACTGGCAGGCGAGGCTCGACGAGTACTTCCGCGATACGCCGCGGCGCGTCGCCGAGGGCACCGCCGGATACAAGGCCGACATGCTGCACGGCATCTGGGCCCAGGCGCCGTACCTCCACAACGGCTCGGTTCCGACGCTCGGCCAGTTGGTGTGCCCGTCCACGCGTCCGCCGCGATTCCTTCGCGGCAGCCTGCACTACGACGAGGCGCTGGTCGGGTTCGAGTGGGCGAACCGGCCGACGACGCGATACGGACCCAACGAGATGCTGCTGGTCAAGGAGTTCGACACGACGGTGCCCGGCAAGTCCAACGCCGGTCATGCCTTCGGGTCGGATCTGTGCCCCGACACGAGCGGCCTCGATCCGACGAGCGACCGGAAAGAGATCGAAGCCAGGCTTCTCGAATCGCCCGTGGGAGCGCTGCTGGCCTACCTGAAGACGCTGTAAGCCGGTTCAGCCTGACCACATCGATAACGCCAATCGGCGCCGCCGGTCACAAGATGCGATCGAGCCGGCGTAAGTCGCGCAACGAGCGCACGGGGCCCAGCGAAGAGAATGGCCAATCGAACGTGGCCGCGATGACGTACTTCGTCTCAGATCGGTCCTCCACCAGCGGGTCGGCGCGAACCACGCTGGCGTGAACGATCAACTGCTCGTGGTCCGAGCCGGCAAGCCGAAAGCCGGCTTTGTTCCCCTGCGTCAGACGGGCACTCGATTCAAGGAGAAGTCCGGTCGAAGAGATGTTGAGAAGACGCAGCGTCGGGAACGTGCTCGCTCCCCATGCGAGCTGAACGCCCGAAAGCCAGGGCAGTTCGTCACCGTTCCAGCGGCGCGCGCGGGACCGCCACTTTCGCTCGTCGGCCGGGAGGTCATCACCATAGCGCACGAGGCTCATGGTCGGCGTGGACGCAACCTGCTGGGGCTTGCCCGCTTCGAGCAGAAGCGTCCTGCTTGTCGCGAGAAGCACGAGTCTGGCCGGGCGCTCGATCTCCGATTCAGGGGCGTCGTATTTCGATTGCTCGAGCGCCTCTTCGATTCGCGTCGAGATGGCGCTGAAATCGTAGGCGGGCTGCGGCGCGCGCTGCTGGCGCGCGCGAAACAGCTGGTACCAGCGTCGTCGTTCCGGCTTCTTCTCGCTCGTCATCTCGACGAGCGGAGGAATTGTGAGGATGGGCAGGTGGTCGAGATCAGGCACCGCCCTCAAGTGGGCGGTCAGCTGTTCGTCCTCCCTTTCCGAAAGAAGACTGGACGTCAGGATCACATCCGGCGTGGCATCAGCCAGGCTGGCGAGCGCGTCATCGGCTGAGGCGGCCAAGACGACCTCAGCGCGCACATGTTCACGGACGAGACGTCGAAGTGTTACCCTGCGCCCCCCGTCGGGCTCGATCGCCAAGATTCGTCGCATTGACCCCCCAGTGACACCGAAAGCGCAAACGGATGAGCAAGTCTGGGACCCGACTCAAAACCCCTTGTGCGTAGGAGATCCGGGTGCGCTCCGTACCGTTATGAAACGCAGCGTGTTCCATGAAGGGCTACAACGAGACACTTGATTCGACGGACTTGACATGCGGCGTGACTGTGCTACTGTAGTAGTACAGTAGTGCTATTTCGCGTCAACCCCCAGTCCGGCGTCCCCATCTACCTGCAGCTCATCGACCAGGTGCGTCACGCCGTCGAGATCGGCGCCCTCCGGCCCGGCGACCAGCTCCCGGGCATCCGGAAGGTGGCCGAAGAGCTGGTCATGAACCCCAACACGGTCGCCAAGGCGTACCGCGAAATGGAGCACGCGGGCCTCATCGCCCTGCGCCACGGCGCCGGCGCGTTCGTCGCCGACACGCCGGCGCGCGGTCAGCAGGCCGTGCGAAAGGGCAGGGCCGTCGTGCATCGCGCGGTCGCGGCGCTGCGCGACCTCGGCCTGGACGAAGGCGCGATCCGGCGTCTCGTGGAATCGGAGCTCGCGGAAACAGAGCAGGAGGCGCGTCGATGAACGGTCCGGCCCTCGACGTTCGAGGTCTTTCCAAGTCGTACGGCCCTCGCGGGCTCACCTTTACCGTCCCGCGCGGCGTCATCAGCGGACTGCTCGGCCCCAACGGTTCGGGCAAGACGACGACGCTGCGCATCCTGATGGGGCTGGCGCACGCGCAGGGCGGGTCGGCGGAGGTGCTCGGTGTTCCCGCGGGCAGCTCGCACGAGATCTTCCGCCGGGTCGCGTTCGTTCCGGAGGTCAAGGACCTCTACCCGTTCGCCCGCGCCGGCGAGATGATTCGCCTTACGCGCGGCTTCTTCCCGAACTGGGATCACGAGCTCGAGAAGCGGCTCGTCGACGCGTTCGCGATCCCCCTTCGCATGAGGTGCCCGAAGCTGTCGAAGGGCACCAAGGCGAAGCTGGCGCTCCTGCTCGCGGTCTGCCGCCGAGTCGAGCTGCTCGTGCTCGACGAACCGACCGAGGGCCTCGACCCGCTTGCGATCGAGGAGACGCTCCGCCTGCTGGTCGAGCAGGCGGGACACGGCGTGACCGTCTTCTTCGCGACACACCAGCTGCCGGAAGTGGAGCAGATCGCCGACCACGTCGTGATGATCAAGGACGGCACGTGCGTTGCGGCAGGCGACCTCGACGATCTCAAGAGCCGCTATCGCCGCGTACGTTGCGTCATCGAGACGAGCGACGTGGAGGTGCCGGCCGCCATGGCGGGCTGGCGTCGCGACGGGCGCTTCCTGTCCGGGTTCTCGGCCGACGACGGCGACACGCTCGGGCGTCAGCTGGCCGGATCGGGAATCGCCGTGCTCGAGTCCGAGCCGGCGACGCTCAAGGAGATCTTCTTCGACCGGATGGAGCAGGCATGATCTGGTACCGCCACTGGCTCGAGATCCGCGGGATCCTGTGGCTGCTCGTGATCAGCGTGCTGCTGCTTGCCGGCCCCCGGGCCGACATGCTGGCATTCGGGGCCGAGAACCCGACCCGGTTCGGACGCGAGATGCTGCAGAGTCCCCTGGCCCGTGAACTCGGCCGGGACGCGCTCCTGGCCTGGTCAGCCTTCGCCGAGCGCATCTTCACCAGCGTGTTCCTCGCCGGGCTCATGCTGGCGGGAAACGGACTCAGAGGCCCGGCCTTTACGGCCTGTCGCGCCGCGGAGTACACGCTGACTCTGCCGATCGCTCGCACGACCGTGATCTGGACGCGCCTGGCGGCCAGTTTCATCGGCGCCCTGCTGGTGGGGGTGCTGGTGCTGTCGGCGCATGTGATCGATCTGCGGCTGCGGGGCGTCGACGTGCCGCTTGTGCCGATGGCCCAGTCGTTCGCGTTCAGCGTCCCGGCGGCAATGGCGTGGACCGCCTTCATGGGGGCGTCGGTCGCGTTCCTGCGTCCGCTGTGGGCGCTGCTGTCGTCGCTGCTGGGGTTTACGCTCACGATCCCGATCCGGCACGTGGTGACCGCGTTTCCGTCGGGAGGCGATGTGCCATGGGGGGGCCTGACGGCGTTCATCGCCCTGACCGGATTTGCCGTCGCGCTCATGCTGCGCAAGGGGCCCGACAGGGAGTTCTGATGTTTGCCTCACTCTGGTACCGGCACTGGCTCGAGATGCGCGGCGGCCTGTTCGTCGCCGTCGTCGCCGTCGCGCTGCTCTCGGCGGCCTATCCGTTCTTTGCGAACGGCAACGACGGCCGGGTGCCGCACGTCTGGCTGTCGTCGGCGGCTTCGTGGGCGCTCGGGTTCTTCAACTGGGGGAACGGCGTTCGGAGCATCGCCCTCTTTCAGCCCAACCACCCGTCCATCCAGTTCACGCTCGGCTTGCCGGTCTCTCGCGTCCGCCTCATCCTGACGAGGCTCGCCGTCGCCTATGCGGCCGTCGTCGCGCTCTTCACGGTCATGTTTGTCTCGAACACACTCGCGCTATTGCTGATGGGCCGTGCGCCGGCGTTCGGTGCGATGGCCGGATCCAGCGCACTCGCTGCGCTGCTCGTCGCCGCCATCGTAACGATGTTCGGCATGCTCGGCCTCGTCGACGAGAACCACTTCAACTGGGTCTTGCCGGTCGCCTTTTTCGCCGCCTTCTTCTGGGCGTGGCCGGCGACCACCGCTTTCATCGGCAGCCAGGTGGTGCCCTGGACCGGAGTCGCGACGCTCGCGTTCGTCATTGGTGGCGCGCTGTCGGCCAGCGTCGTCCTTGCATACAAGAAAGACTTCTGAACCGTACCAATGATCGGGCTCGTAGCCCGAAGCCTGACGTCAAGGAGATTGCCCATGAAGACCTCGATCCGCGCACTCATTGTTCTCGTCATGCTGTCGGCCGGCGTGGCTGACGCCCAAAGCCTCGCAGGCAACTGGCAGGGGACGCTGCAGGCAGGAAAGGACCTGCGAATCGTAATCGTGATTTCCAGTGCAGATGCAGGCGGCCTGAGAGCCGTGCTGTACAGCATCGATCAGGGCAGTCAGGGCATTCCTGCCTCTACGATCGCGTTGCAGGGCACGACGTTGCGGATGTCGTACCAAGGCCTCGGGGCCACCTTCGAAGGCACGGTGACCGCCGACGGGAACTCCATCGCTGGCACGTTCACGCAGGGAGGCAAGCCGTTGCCGCTCCCGCTGACGCGCGCGACGCCGGACACGGCGTGGGCGTTGCCGCAGCCGCCCAAGCCGATGGCGACGGGTAAGCCTGCAGCGTTCGAGGTCGCGACGATCAAGCCGAGCGCTCCCGATCGGCCGGGCAAGTTATTCACCGTCAAGGGCCGGCAAGTGATCACGATCAACACGACCACTAACGACCTGATCACATTCGCGTATGGACTGCACGCGCGGCAAATCGTCGGCGGCGCCAGCTGGCTGGAGTCCGACAAGTACGACGTGACCGGGCAGCCGGAAGGGGATGGCCTGCCTGCGGTGACACAGCTGCGAGAGATGATCCAGAAACTGCTGGCCGATCGCTTCCAGTTCGCCTTTCACCGCGAGACGCGGGAGCTTCCCGCGTACGCGATCGTCGTCGGAAGCGCCGGGCCGAAGCTCACGAAGAACGAGAACAATCCCAATGGCCTGCCCGGGCTCTTCTTCAAGGGTCTTGGTGCGATGGTCAACCAGAACGCGACGATGGCTGATTTTGCCGGTGTGATGCAGGCCTCCGTGCTCGATCGGCCCGTGGTGGACCGGACCGGGCTGCCGGGCCGTTACGACTTCACGCTGACGTGGACACCCGACGAATCGCAGTTCGCGGGCATGGGTGTCAGAGTGCCGCCGCCACCACCCGACGCGCAGGCGCCCAATCTATTCACCGCGATGCAGGAGCAGCTGGGGCTCAGGTTCGAGTCGACTCGCGCGCAGGTCGAGGTGCTCGTCGTGGACCGCGTCGAGAAGCCGTCGGAAAACTGATCGCTAGAGCTTCCGGGCGGGCAGGCCCAGCTCCTCGACGCCCTTTCGAAACAGGTCGAGGATGTGGTCGCTCGTCCGGAAGTCTTCGAGGATGGCTGCCCGGCGGCTGGTGCGCAGGTCGTCGATCACGTACTCGAGCGTGATGGC
>DASTDQ010000059.1:0-2617 GCA_035710305.1 Vicinamibacterales bacterium
GAGGCAGGTTGGCATCTTCGCGGCAGCGGGCCTGTACGGGCTGGACCACAACATGGACCGGCTGGCGGAAGATCACGCGAATGCGCGACGGGTGGCCGAGCGGCTGGCACAGAGCCCGCGAGTGCTGCTCGACCTGTCCACGGTGCAGACCAACATCGTCATGTTCAGCGTGACGGCGGAGGCGCCCGACGCCGCGACGATCGTCGCGAAAGCACAGCAGCGAGGCGTGCTCGTGTTTGCCTTCGGACCGAGGACGATTCGCGCGGTGACGCACCTCGACGTGTCGAAGGCGGAATGCGAGCGCGCGGCGGACGTCCTGGCCAGGCTCGCCGAAGAGTGAGCCGAGTCGATGATCGTGTCCGTAGACGGCGCTGAGATCTTCTACACGACGCGCGGTACCGGTGTGCCGTGCATCGTACCGAGCCTCGTCGGCACGAAATCGATGGAGCTGCTGACGCCATCGCCGCTTGCCGATCACTTCCAGTTCTCGTACGCAGATCTGCGTGGTGCCGGGCGCTCGACCGGCGATCCCACGCATCTGACGTACGACGTGCTCGCTCGAGATCTTGATGCCGTCCGCGCCGGCCTGGGCGTCGATCGTGTGGCAGTTCTCGGCTATTCCATCGCCGGTGCGCTGGCGGTCGAATACGGCCGGCGGTGCCCCGGAAGCGTCTCGCACGTGATTCTCGCCGGGACTCCCCCGAGCGGGGACATGGGCCGGCTGGCAGCGGCGTCCACGCGCTTCTTCGAGGAAGACGGATCGGAAGAGCGCAAGCAGATTCTTCGCGAGAACATGTCGCGGCTGCCTCCCGGGACACCCCCGCAGCAGGCCGTACTGGCCCAGACGCCGATGCGTTTCTTCGACCCGCGCGCCGATGTCGCCAGGCTCTACGGAGACGCGGAGGTCAATCCCCGGTTGTTCGAACACGTTCTGGGGACGCTCGTGGCGGGTTGGGACATCATGTCGGATCCGGGATCGCTGCGCGTGCCCACCTTCATTGCTCACGGACGGTATGATTACGTCGTGCCCCACGCCATGTGGGACGGGATCGTGGAGCAGTTGCCGAAGACCACGTTCCGCCTTTTCGAGCGAAGCGGGCACCAGCCGTTCTTCGAGGAGCCGCAGCGGTTTGCCGACGTCGTGGGTGAATGGATGAACACGAGGAAGTAACGATGCGAGCGACACGCGCGTGTGTGGCGGCGGTTCTCGTGGTGATCGCAGCCGGGTCGATCGGCCGAGGCCAGGATCAGAGCGGAGCCGTGCTGGCCTCGATCGACGCGAACCGGGATCGGTACGCCGAGATCGCGCGGCAGATCTGGGATTTCGCAGAGGTCGGCTACCGCGAGACCAAGAGCTGCGCGCTGCTGCAGCAGCACCTGCGTGCGGCCGGCTTCGCGATCGAGTCGGGCATCGCCGGGATCCCGACGGCGTTCCGCGCCTCGTACGGCGCGGGACAGCCCGTGATTGCCATCCTCGCCGAGTACGACGCGCTGCCCGGCATCTCGCAGGATGCCGTTGCGGACCGCAAGCCGCTTCCCGACAAGGACGCAAGCCACGCCTGCGGGCACAACCTGTTCGGCACGGGCTCGGTGGCCGCGGCAATTGCGGTGAAGGAATGGCTGGTGCGCAGCGGCACGAAGGGCACGCTCCGCTTGTACGGGACACCGGCGGAGGAGGGCGGCGGGGCCAAGGTGTACATGGTTCGCGAGGGCCTCTTCAAGGACGTGGACGCCGTGCTGCACTGGCACGCTGGCGCGAAAAACGACGCGAGCGCGGGCAGCGCGCTGTCGAACATGGCGGCCAAGTTCCGCTTCCGGGGGGTGTCTTCGCATGCGGCGGGCGCGCCGGAACGCGGCCGGTCGGCGCTCGACGGCGTCGAGGCGATGAACCACATGGCGAATCTGATGCGCGAGCACGTGCCCGAGGACACGCGCATTCACTACGTGATCACGAGCGGGGGCGCCGCGCCCAACGTGGTTCCCGACTTTGCCGAGGTCTACTACTACGTCCGTCACCCGGAGCCTCGCCAGGTCGCCGAGATCTTCGAACGGCTGGTGAAAGCGGCGCAGGGAGCCGCTCTTGGCACCGGCACCACGGTGGATCACGAGGTGATCAACGCGGTCTACTCGATGCTCCCGAACGAGTCGCTGTCCAGGGTCATGGACAGGAATCTCAGAAAAGTCGGGGGCGTGTCCTACACAACCGAGGAGCGTGCATTCGCAAACCGGATTCGCTCGACACTCGGAGACAATCCGCCCTCTCTCGAAGAGGCCTCGCGCATCGAGCCGCTGGGCACCCGTGAAGCCAGCGGCTCCACCGACGTCGCTGACGTCAGCTGGACTGTGCCCACGGGAGGTCTGTACACGGCGACCTGGGTGCCAGGGACCCCGGGCCACTCGTGGCAGGCCGCTGCCGCGAGCGCGTCCAGCATCGGCGCCAAAGGCATGATCGTCGCGGCGAAGACGCTGGCGCTGACGGCGATGGATCTGTTCACCGATCGGCAGGCGCTCGCCGACGCGAGGGCGGAATATCGCAAGCGCGTCGGGCCGGATTTCACCTACCGTGCCCTGGTGGGCGATCGCAAGCCGCCGCTCGACTATCGCGGCAAGTGATCGA
>DASTDQ010000060.1:0-3117 GCA_035710305.1 Vicinamibacterales bacterium
CTGCTCAGGATCATGGCCGGGGAAGACACCGAGTTCATCGGCGAGGCGTTTCCCGCCGACGGAATCACGGTGGGCTTCCTTCCACAGGAGCCGCGGCTCGATGCCGCCAAGTCGGTCAAGGGCAACGTCGAGGAGGGCGTCGCGGCAGTGAAGGCGCTGCTCGATCGCTACGACGAGCTGAACATGAAGCTCGGCGAGGATCTCTCGCCGGAGGCGATGGACAAGGTTCTCGAGGAGCAGGGGCGGCTGCAGGACCGCATCGACGCCGCCAATGCGTGGGAGATCGACAGCCAGCTCGAGCTGGCCATGGACGCGCTGCGTTGTCCGCCCGGCGAGGCCGACGTCACGACGCTGTCGGGAGGGGAACGCCGGCGCGTCGCGCTGTGCCGGCTCCTCCTGCAGTCGCCCGATCTGCTGCTGCTCGACGAGCCGACCAATCACCTCGACGCCGAGTCGGTCGCGTGGCTCGAACGGTTTCTGAAGGAATACAAGGGAACGGTCGTCGCCGTCACGCACGACCGCTACTTCCTGGACAACGCCGCCGAGTGGATTCTCGAGCTCGATCGCGGCTCTGGCATCCCATGGAAGGGGAACTACTCCTCCTGGCTCGACCAGAAGCAGCAGCGGCTGGCCCAGGAAGAGAAGTCCGAGACGAAGCGCCAGAAGACGCTGCAGCGCGAGTTGGAGTGGATCCGCATGTCGCCGCGGGCGCGTCAGTCAAAGGGCAAGGCGCGCCTCAACGCCTATGAAGAACTGCTGCGCGAGGACACGGCGCAGAAGATCGAGCAGGTCGAAATCTACATTCCGCCCGGTCCGCGCCTGGGCGACATCGTCGTCGAGGCGCGTGGCGTGCGGAAGGCCTACGGCGATCTGCTCCTCATGGACGATCTGGCGTTCACGCTGCCTCGCGGAGGCATTGTCGGCGTCATCGGTCCAAACGGCGCCGGTAAGACGACGCTGTTCCGGATGATCACGGGGCAGGAGAAGCCGGACGCCGGCACGCTGCGGCTTGGCGACACGGTGAAGCTCGGGTACGTCGATCAGAGCCGCGACGCGCTTACCGCCGGCAAGAGCGTGTGGGAGGAGATTTCGGGCGGTGAAGACGAGCTGATGATCGGCAAGCGTCCCGTGCCGTCGCGCGCGTATGTCTCGTGGTTCAACTTCAAGGGACCTCAACAGCAGCGGAAAGTCGGCACGTTGTCGGGCGGCGAACGCAACCGCGTCCATCTGGCCAAGCTGCTGCAGCGAGGATCGAACCTGCTGCTGCTGGACGAGCCGACCAACGACCTCGACGTGGACACCCTGCGGGCGCTCGAAGAAGCCCTGTTGAACTACGCCGGCTGCGCCGTGGTCATCAGCCACGACCGGTGGTTCCTCGATCGCATCGCGACGCACATGCTCGCGTTCGAGGGCGACAGCCGCGTCGTCTGGTTCGAGGGGAACTACCAGGACTACGAAGCGGACCGGCGGCGCAGGCTCGGCGCCGAGGCGGACACGCCGCATCGGATTAAGTACAGGAAGCTGACGCGATAACGCCGGGTCTGAAGACCCGGCGCCACCGATACGGTGGCCATCGATACGGTAGCGGCGGGTCTTGAGACCCGCCGGAAGACCAGGAGGACCCATGACCCCAGAGCAGGCGAAAGCAACGGCCGAGATGCTGGTCACGGTGTGGGAAGGCGAGTTTCCGGCCACGTGCGCGGTGCTGGCTGCCGTGAAAGACGACAAGCGGGACTACAAGCCAGACCCGAAGTCACGGACGGCGTGGCAGCTTGCGACCCACCTGGCCCAGGCCGACATCTGGTTCATGGACAGCGTCCTCAAGGGCGCCTTCGAGTGGAACCAGGACGAGGTCGCCAAGACGGAAGCACAGTTCAAACGCGTCAGCGACATCGTTGACTTCTACAAGAAGACGTTCCCCGAAAAGCTCAGGGCGCTGCGCGCACTGCCAGGCGACAAGCTCACGCAGAACCTGGACTGCTTCGGCAACTTCAACTGGCCGGCGGTGCGGTACATCGGCTTTGCCAACAACCACAGCGTCCACCATCGCGGCCAGCTCGCGGCGTACTTGCGGGCGATGGGATCGAGGGTTCCGAACATCTACGGCCCGAGCGCCGATGACAAGGAGTAGGCCGGCGGCGGGGGGCAGCCCGCGGTAGGCGGCCGGCAGTAGCAGTAGTGTCGTTTCCCGATCTTCGCTCCTACATTGACCAGCTTCGCCGCGACAACGACCTTGTCACGGTGGATGTTCCGGTTGACGCGCACCTCGAGGTTGCCGAGATTCACCGGCGGGTCGTGGCCGCCGGCGGACCCGCGCTGCTGTTCACCAACGTCACGGGGTCGGATTTCCGCCTCGTCACCAACCTGTTTGGCACAGCCAGGCGGGCGGAGCTCGCCTTCGGCGACCGGCCGCTTCGCCTGATCCGGCGCCTGGTGGAGCTCGTCGAGACGCTGATGCCCCCGACCGCCGCCAAGATCTGGGACGCGCGGGACGTTGGCCGCGCGCTGCTCAGCGTGGGGACCAGGCGGGTCCGATCCGCGCCAGTCGTCGAGCGTGTGACCGGCGAGGTGCGGCTCGACCGCCTGCCGGCGCTCACGTGCTGGCCCGAGGACGGCGGCCCGTTCATCACGCTGCCGCTCGTCTACACGACGCATCCGGATCGTCCCGGTCATAACCTCGGCGTGTACCGGATGCAGGTGTACGACGCACGAACGGCCGGTATGCACTGGCAAATCGGCAAGGGCGGAGGCTATCACTACGCGGTCGCCGAGGGCCGGGGACAGAGCCTGCCGGCGACCGTGTTCTTGGGCGGCCCGCCGGCGCTGATCCTCGCGGCCGTCGCGCCGCTGCCGGAGAACGTTCCGGAGCTGATGCTCGCCTCCCTCATCGCCGGCGGCCGGCTCGGCCAGGTTCACGGATACGGCGCGCATCCGCTCGTCGCCGACGCCGAGTTCGCCTTGATCGGAGCGGTTCCTCCGCACCGGCGGCGCGTCGAGGGGCCCTTCGGCGATCACTACGGCTATTACTCGCTGGCGCACGAGTACCCGATCTTCGAGGTCGAGCGCGTGGCGCATCGTGCCGACGCCATCTACCCCGCGACCGTGGTCGGGAAGCCG
>DASTDQ010000061.1:0-2423 GCA_035710305.1 Vicinamibacterales bacterium
CGCGCTTCGAGATCTACAAGCGGTACTGCGACCGGCAGGACATCGCCGGCTGGGCAGACAAATACAGAGTGCAGCTTGCCATTGAGCACTTTGGGGCGGTGTTCTTCGCCGTCTCCGGCGCGTTCAGGCGGAACTAGTTCAAGCGGACCTGTTCAGGCGGACCTAAAGGTCCGCCTCTACGATCTTCGGGTCAGGGCTGCGCGATCGCGTAGAGGTACTTGTAACCGCGCAGGAAGATCTCGTTGTCGACCAGCGCCGGCGACGCGTCGAAGCCGTCGTCGAGGGCGTTCTTGGCCAGCACTTCGTACGCCGGCCCTGATTTGATCACGATCGTCGTGCCCTCACGTCCCGGGAAGTAGACCCGCCCTCGTGCCGCAACCGGTGAGGCGAACACATTCGGGACACCGTCAAGACGCTGATTCGAATAGTGCGGCTTGCCGGTCTTCGCGTCGAGCGCTGACAGGATGCCGGAGTTCGTCTTGAGGAAATAGAGGACTCCGTCCACCAGCACCGGCGACGGCACATACGGTGTGTCGCGGTCGAGCGTCCAGACGATCGCCGGAGTGCCATCGATATTGCCCTTGGCGTCGGCCACCCGCACGGCCTTCAGATCGTTGCCGCGAAAGCCGCTCATCAGAAACACCAGCCCGTCGGCGTACACCGGCGACGGGATCGCGTTCATCGTCAGGCCGTCGCTCTCCCAGACAAGGTTGCCGGTCTGGAGGTCGAAGCTGCGCACGCGTTCCATCGCCGGGACAATCGCCTGGGCGCGGCCGTTGACCTCGAGGACGAGCGGTGTCGCCCACGTATCGATCTCTTTGTGCGGCGTGCGCCACAGTTCCTTGCCGTCGCGCTTGTCGAGCGCAACGACGAACGACTCGCCGCCCAGGTGATCCCAGACAACCACCAGGGTGTTGCCGTGGAGCGCCGGTGTCGAGCCCTCCCCGAACTCGTTGCGCATCTTCTTGTCGCCGAGATCCTTCTCCCAGAGGAGCTTTCCGTTCATGTCGTAGGCGTAGAGGCCGAACGACTCGAAGTACGCGTACACGCGCTCGCCGTCCGTGAGCGGCGAGCCCGAGGCCCAGGTGCCGTTGTCCACGTGGGACTGCTCGTGGGGTTCCTGCTCCCGGGCCACGCGCTCCCAGATCGTCTTGCCTGTCTTGCGGTCGAGCGCCATTACGAGAAATCGGTGCACGCCTCGCGGCGAGACGCTTCCGCGTGGCGCGTGCTGGGCATCGCCGGTCACGCCCGTCGGAACGGCCGTGAGCACGAACACGCGGTCGCCCCAGACGACTGGAGAGGCCGAGCCGCGGCCGGGGATTTCCACCTTCCAGCGAACGTTCCTGGTTTCGCTCCATTCAAGGGGCGGGTTCGCCGTCGTCGAGACGCCGGTGGCATGCGGCCCGCGCCACTGTGCCCAGTAGCGCGCAGCCTGAGAGTCTTGAGCAATCAGCGTCGAGGTCAGCACGAGAAGCGCTATGAGTCCGATAAGAATTGCGGGCAGCCGACGAAGGTTCGTCACGCGGGCCTCCTTCGGTTCGAGGATAGCATTCAACTCCCAACTCCCAACTGCCAGTCCCAACTCTCAACGCGTTGTCGTAGACTCAAGCTTTTCGGACGAGGACGCGATCATGCCCATCATTCGACTGACGCTCGTGCTGGCCTTCGTTGCCGGCGCATCGGCGGCCGCGGCCGACTGGCCGCACTGGCGGGGACCGAACGGGACGGGCGCCACGAGCGAAACCAACCTGCCCGTGCGCTGGAGCGCAACCGAGAACGTGGCGTGGAAGGCTCTCATCGGCGGACTGGGCGTCTCGACACCGATTGTGTCCGGCGATCAGGTTGTGGTGACGTCACAGATCGGCGCCAGCGAACGGCGGCCGGGAAATCACCCGCGGCTCGTGCAGGGCGGCAACGCCGCCGACGCCGGCGAGCGCGCGCTTGGCGGCACGCGACGCCCCCAGGCGGATGACGGCCGCGTCCATTTTCTGGTGGAGAGCTTTCGCCGCGCGGACGGCCGGCGCCTGTGGGAGCACCGCCTGCCGGCCGAGGGGCCCATGCCCGGAGTGCACGACAAGCACAACCTCGCGTCGCCGAGTCCGATTACGGACGGTCAGATGGTGTACGCCTGGTTCGGCACGGGACAGATCGTCGCGCTCGACATGAGCGGCAAGCTCGTGTGGCAGCGTCACCTCGGAAAGGAGATCTCGCCCTTCGAGGTGGCGTGGGGGCACAGCAGCTCGCCGACGCTCTTCGGAGACCTGCTGATCCTCCTGTGCGATCACGAGCCCTCTGCCTACCTGCTCGCCGTGGACAAGCGCACGGGCCAGCAGCGGTGGAAGGCCGATCGCGGGAAGGGGCGCATGTCCTACAGCACGCCGCTCGTCGTGAACACGCCGTCCGGCCCCGAGCTCGTCGTCAAC
>DASTDQ010000062.1:0-8520 GCA_035710305.1 Vicinamibacterales bacterium
GCGCGGTCTCGCCGTCCATGTCGATGTCGTTGATGCGCCCTCCGCCCACCTCGAGCGCGAGCTTCGCCGCCGCAAGCGCTTCCTCGTGCGTCCCCGGATTCTCTCCCGGGGCCCAGATGCCGACGCCTGCGGCCACCATCAGCGCCGTGGTACCTCGATTCGTCGTGAGCGACGGATCGGCCCCCAGCTCGAGGAGCGTCTTCATGAGCGGCACGTCATCATTCTTGGCCGCCATGAGAAACGGCGTCGCGCCAATGCGGTTGAGCATGTTGCGATTGCCGTCGCGCGGTTCCTTCGTCACCCGCGCGTTGACGTTGGCGCCGCGCTTGACGAGTTGACGCGCCAGATCGAGGCTGTCGAGGCTGCCCGTGGCCACCGGTCCCGGCAGGTTGAAGCCGGCGTTGTGGCGCCGCGACCACGCGATCTGATGGAGGGCTGACCATCCCTGCGCCTCGGCGTTCGGATTCGCTCCCCGTTCCAGGAGGAACCCGGCCAGCTCGTAGTGCGCGTTCACGACGGCGAGCACGAGCGCGCTCGTCCCGTCCGACAGCGACTGGTTCACGTCGACGCCCAGGTCGAGCAGCACGCGCGTGGAGCCGATGTGTCCGCCGCGCACGGCAAACAGCAGCGGCGTGAAGGATCCCGCCTTCGACTTGCCGTTGCGGTCGGCCCCCGCTTCGACGAGCACCCGGACGGCGTCGGCGTTGTTGTCCGCCGCCGCCCACATCAGCGCGTCCTGTCCCTTGCGGCGCTCGCGCGCGCGAACGTCCGCACCGCGCGCGATCAGCGCCTTGAGCGTCGCGACGTCGCCGGTCCGGGCGGCCGTCATCAACACGGTCTCGCCGTCGGCAAGCGCGGCGTTCGGGTCCGCGCCGGCCTCGAGCAGACGCGAGACCATGGCCGCATCGCCGTTCATCGCCGCGAGGTAGAGAGGCGTGATGCCGTAGCGGTTGGCCGCGGCGACCCTGGCCCCGGCGCGGAGCAGCAGGTCCGCCGTCGGCAGGCTTCCGGCGCGCACGGCCCAGTGCAGCGCGGTCGTGCCGTCGGGCTCGGCGACGTTGCTGTCGGCCTTGGCTTGCAGAAGCGCGCGCACCGCGGAGGTATCGCCGCGGCGGGCGGCCTCGACGAGAGGCGTGTCCGCCCCGAGGCGCGCGGCGCCGACGATCGAGACCAGGAGGACCGCGACGACTCTCGACTTCATACGCCCGACAGCGGCTCCACCTGAAGCCGGCCCGTGCTGTCACCGAGCGTCTCCGCGTGGACGCCCACCTTGTCGAGCATGCTGAGCAGAAGGTTCGTCATCGGCGTCTCGTTCCGGAAGACGAGATGACGTCCGCCTTGAATCTGCCCCGCGCCCCCTCCGACGATGGCGAGCGGCAGATCGTAGTGCGCATGCAGGTTTGGATTGCTGAGGCTCGCCCCGTACAGGAACATCGAGTGGTCGAGCAGCGTGCCATCCCCTTCAGGCGTCGCCTGCAGCTTGTCGAGGAACCAGGCGAAGAGCTCCGTCTGGTACGTGTTCAACCGCGCGTACTTCGCGAGCTGATTCGGGTTGTCCTGATGGTGCGACAGCCCATGGTGACCTTCGGTGATGCCGATCTCCGGATAGGTGCGGAAGTTCAGCTCGCGGCCGAGCATGAACGTCACGACGCGGGTCGCGTCGGCGCGGAAGGCCAGCCACTGAAGCTCGTACATCAACTTGACGTGCTGGTCGAAGCGGTCGGGGACGCCGGCCGGCCGCTCCAGCGTTGGAAGCTCGGCGCCGTCGCGCGCTTCGATGGCCTGGATCCGGCGCTCCACCTCGCGCACCGAGTCGAGGTAGTCCGCGACGACCGCGCGGTCGCCTGCGCCGAGCGACGCCTGCAGGCGCGCGAGATCGGCGACGACCGAATCGAGAATGCTCTGGTTCCGCCTGGCCTGGGCGAGGCGCTGCTCGTTGGTGCCCCCATCCCCGAACAGCCGCTCGAAGACGATCCGCGGGTTGTTCTCCGTGGGCAGCGGCGTCGTCGCCGAGCTCCACGACAGCGTGTTGAGGTACGCGCAGCTGTAGCTGTTCTCGCACTGGCCGCCGAGGAAGTTGAGATCGATGGCGAGCTCGAGCGACGGCAGCGCGGTGTCCTTCCCGAGATGGGGGGCCGCGATCTGGTCGGCCGAGATGCCGTTGCGCACGTCTGCGCCCTCAGTGCGCTTGCAGTGCACGCCGGTCAGCCACGACGCCACGCTGCGCGTATGGTCCCCGTTTGCGCCGTCGTCGAACGCGTCCGCCTGGTGCTGCGCGAGCCCGCTGATGACGAGCAGGCGATTCTTGTACGGCGCGAGCGGGCTGAGGATGGGCGACAGCTCGAACCCGGTTCCCTCCCCGGTGGGTGTCCAGTAGTTGATGCCGGTGAAGTTCCGTGCGACACCGTTCGGCAGGTAGATGAACCCCAGGCGCCGGACGGGTTTTGCCGCCGTCTGCGACGTCGCCGAGAGCGCCGGGACCATCGCGTCGAGCAGCGGCAGCCCGAGCGCCGCTCCCATGCCGCGCAGGAACGTTCGACGAGGAAGAGCCTTTCTGGTAATGAACATCTACCCTCCAGCCGCCTTCCGCATCCGGAACGGCGCGCTCTGCACCACGCCAAGGACGAGCGTCGAGAAGCGGTACTCGTCGCGGGACCCGTCGCGAAGGATCGCGCGCACCGCGGGCGCGTCGTAGTACTCGAGCCCGCGGCCGAGCGCGTAGGTCATCATCTTCTCGGTCAGCGTGGCGACGAACCGGTCCGATCGGAGCAGCGCGGCCCGTAAGCCGTCGGCGCCCTCGAACTTCATTCCATCGGGCGCTACACCGCTGACATCGATCGGCGCGGCCGACTCGCCCAGCGTGCGCCAGCGTCCAATCGCGTCGAAGTTCTCGAGCGACAGCCCCAGCGGATCCATCATCGCGTGGCAGGACGCGCAGACGGGGTTGGCGCGATGCCGCTCCATGCGCTGGCGCATGGAAAGCACCTGTCCCTCGGCTGTGGTCGCCCTCAGCTGCGGCACGTTGGGCAGCGGCGGCGGCGGCGGCGAGCCCAGGAGGTTCTCGAGAATCCATTTTCCCCGAACGACGGGCGAGGTCCGGTCGGGATAAGAGGTGACCGTCAGGATGCTGCCCTGACCGAGCAACCCGCGGCGCTTCGTGTCCGACCCGAGCGTCACGCGCCGGAAATGGTTGCCCTTGACGTTCGGAATGCCGTAGTGCTCCGCCAGCCGTTCGTTCACGAAGGTGTAGTCGGCGCGCAGCAGGTCGAGGGCGCTGCGATCTTCGCGGACGATGCTGTCGAAAAAGAGCTCGGTCTCGCGCCTGAACCCCTGGCGCAAGGCGTCGTCGAAGTCCGGAAAGATGCTCTGCACCGGGACGACGGCGTCGAGATTCCGCAGGAACAGCCACTGGCCCGCGAAGTTCTTCACGAACGCGTCGGCGCGAGGGTCGGCGATCATCCGCCGCACTTGCGCGGTCAACACGGCGGCATCGCCGAGCCTGTTGTTCACCGCAAGATCGAGCAACTGATCGTCGGGGATGCTGCTCCAGAGGAAGAAGGACAGTCTCGACGCGAGCTCGATATCGCTGATGCGGTAGACGCCCGCGACTCCGGCGGGCCGCCTCTGCGCGTCTGGCGCGCTCCGGCGAGCCTCGCCGGAGCCTTCGGCGGAGGCGGGATCCCGCTCGACGCGCAGGAGGAACTCCGGGCTCGCGAGCAGGCGGCGGAGCGCGTGCTCGACGCCCATGTCGAAACCGCCCTGCGCGCGTCCCTCGTCGAAGAACGCCATGAGCGTGTCGACGTCGGCCGACGCGGCGGGCCGGCGATAGGCGCGGCGCGCCAGAGTCGAGAGGATCTGCCGCGCGCACGTCCTTTCCGCGGCGGCATCGGGAGCGGAGGCCGGCCGCCCGGACGATGAAGACGATGGATGACACACGAAGATGCGCTTGCGGCTGGGCGCATTCCCCGAACCGGTGGAGCTATAAGGACCGCTGATCTCGACGCTCCGCAGGTACGCGCCGAGACGCGTCTCCGGAATGTTCACACCCGCGGGGTACGGACGCTCGAACGGAAGCCTCGCCGTCTCGTCGAGCGCGGACACGCGGTTGAGGAAGGTCACCACGACGTCGCGGGCGCCGGCCTTGACGGGCACGCGCAGGTTCCACGTCTCGTCGGCGCGATTGCGGGACGCGCGTTCCTTCGCGCTCGCGCGCACGGTCTGTTGAATCTGCGAGATCGCCGGCCGGGCGGGCTGCCCCTGGCCGCCCGGGCGCTGCGGTGGAGCGCTCGCCGGCTGCGCCGGCGGCTCGGACGGGTTGTCGGGGTCCTCCGGCGGCTGCGCGTTTCCGGCTCCCGAGACGCCAGGCAGTGTGAAGAGGCCGACGCGTTCACCGTCGATGCTGATCTCGAGCTGCTGCTCCTCTGCGTAGAGCGGCACGCTCTCGTTCAGGTCGCGCGTCAGGCGCGGACGAAACTCGTACACGCCGTCCATCGGGAAGGTGTAGCGAACGAGCGTGCCGCCGCGCGAGCCGAGCGGCAGCCCGGGCAGGTGCTCGTCCTGCGACAGGTCGTCAGCGACGCGATAGTAGTCGATACTCGGCACGGGCAGCGGCGTCCCGATCGCGAGCCGGCTGACTTTCTGGGCGGCCGTCAGATAGCGCTCCATCAGCGTCGGCGACATCTTGAGCACGCCCGCGATGTTGTCGAACCCGTAGCTCACGTCGTCGGCGGGCAGCAGCGCGGCGACGTCAACGTCGAGATCGAGCAGATCCCGGACGGCGTTTCGATACTCGGCCCGGTTGAGGCGATGGATCGGCTCGGTGCGGCCCGGGTTGACGTTCGCACGCGACGCGCGATCGAGCTCGGCCTCGAGCCACGAGGCGAGCGCGTCGTGCGTCGCCTTGTCCGGCCGAGGCGAGCTTGCCGGAGGCATCAGGCCTGCCCGCAGCTTCAGGACGACCTTCTCCCAGACCTGGGCGTCGTCGCCGACGCGCGCCAGGTCGAGCCCTTCGAGCGAGATCGGAACCGTGCCCTGGGTCTTCAGCCGCTGGGTGTGGCAGGTCAGACAGTACCGATCGAGCGTGGCGCGGTGAGCCGCTTCGGGGGCTGCGGGCGCCGCCTGCTTGGGGGCCGCCTGCGTGTGACGGCCGGACCAGACGGCCGCCAGGCCGAGCGCCAACACGGTGGAAAACAGGAGCGGAGCGCGGCGAGCGATTCGCCTCCGGCGGGTGCCGCGGTGTCCCATAACTCTGGCTCCAATCCTAGCGTCTTTTGACGCGGGGATCAGCCCCCCGCCCACCTGACAGGGGCGCGGCGCCAGAGTAGACTCTTGCGTCTGACTGATGCCGCAGCCGGCCAAGGTTTCGTAGGGGCCGGTCGAGTGAACCTCGGTCGCCGGGAGACAGCGTGCACGAATCAGGAGTGCACTATCGCCAACTCGTGGATTTGTCGCCAGACGGCATCCTCGTCAGCCGCGACAACCGGATTGTGTTCGTCAATCCGGCCGCGATGCGCCTGCTCGGCGCGGTCTCGCCCGATCGGATTCTCGGACAGCCGCCGCTGCGATTCTTTCCGCCCGATCGACACGCGCACCTTCGCGAACGGTTTCGGCAGCTGGCGATGGGCAAGGCCGTTCCTCCGGCCGAGGAGACGCTCGTCGGCATCACGGGCGTGACGACGGACGTGGAGTTGGCGAGCTCGCTCTTCGAGGATCCCCCGGACCGGGCGATTCAACTGATCGTGCGGGACATCAGCGAGCGGAAGCGCACGGAGTCCGCGCTCCGCGAGAGCGAGGAACGACTGTCGCTGGCGTTTGCCGGCGCGCAGGAGGGCGTCTGGGACTGGAACCTCGAAACGGGCGCGGTGGTCTACTCGTCGCACTGGAAACAGATGCTCGGCTACACCGAGGACGAGATCGAGCCGCACGTGAGCGCGTGGGAGCGCCTGCTGCACGCGGAAGACAAGCCGCGGACGCAGGAAGTGTTCGACGGGGTGGTTCGCGGCGAGCGGAACTACACGATGGAGTTCCGGCTTCGGCACAAGGCCGGCCATTACGTGCACGTGCTCTCGCGCGGTTTTCCCGTGCGACGGGAGGACGGGAGGGTCGTTCGCATCGTCGGGACGCACTTCGACCTGACCGAACGGAAACAGGCTGAACAGGCCCTGAGGCGCGCGCAGGAGGAGCTCGAGCTGCGCGTCCGTGAGCGAACCGGCGAGCTGGCGCTCGCCAACGTGTCGCTGCGCGCGGAGATGGCGGAGCGGGAGCGCGCGGAACGGGCGCGCACGGAGCTGCTCTCGCGGCTCGTGTTCGCCCAGGAGGACGAGCGGCGGCGGATCGCACGCGAGATGCACGATCAGTTCGGGGAACAACTGACGGCGCTCGGGCTCGGCATCCGGGCGCTCAAGCGCGCGTTCGAGGACCACCCGGCCCTGCGCGCACAGGTGGACGCGCTCGAAGAGGTCGCACAGCAGCTCGATCGCGACGTCGATCACATGGTCTGGGAGCTGCGGCCGACCGCGCTCGACGACCTCGGCCTCCGCGCGGCGCTCGCCAACTACGTGCAGGACTGGTCGCGCCGCGTGGGTGTGCGCGCCGATCTCCACACGACGGGGCTCAGCGCCGATCGACTGACGTCGGAAGTCGAAACGACGCTCTACCGCATCGCCCAGGAAGCGTTGACCAACGTCGCCAAGCACGCGCACGCCGACAGCGTGGACGTCATCCTGGAGCGCCGCGGCGACCATGTCTCCCTGATCATCGAAGACGACGGCGTGGGGTTCGAGCCGGGCGGCACCGAGGCGCCCCTCGCGGGATTCGGGCTGCTCGGCATGCAGGAAAGGGCGGCACTGGTCGGCGCGACCGTCCAGGTCGAGTCGGCGTCGGGTGAAGGGACCACGGTCATCGTGCGCATGCCCATCGCCCTCACGAACCGCACGACAGCATGAGTCAGCAGACGTCGAGCATCCGCATTCTCCTGGCCGACGATCACGTGACCGTCCGGCATGGCCTGAAGATGCTCATCGACAGCCAGGCCGACATGCGCGTCGTCTCGGAGGCGAGCGACGGCGCCGCGGCCGTCGAGCAGGCGCGCACGCTCCATCCCGACGTCGTCGTCATGGACATCTCGATGCCGGGCATGAACGGGCTGGTCGCCACGCGGACGCTCAAGCAGCTGCAGCCGGACTCGGTGATCGTGATCCTCACGCGGCACGGCGACGACGCGTACTTGCAGGAGCTGCTGCGCGCGGGCGCCGACGGCTATGTGTTGAAGCAGAGCGCCCCCTCGGAACTGCTGAAGGCAATCAGGACCACGGCGGGAAAACGGCCTTACCTCGATTCCGCCCTCGCCGCGCGGGTCACCGAGGGATACCTCGCGAGAACGCGCAAGGACCACGCGACCGGAGCCAGCCTCACGGATCGAGAAACGGCTGTGCTGCGACAGATCGCCGCAGGCCACAGCAACAAGGAGATCGCGGCTCAACTCGAGCTCAGCGTGAAAACGGTCGAGGTGCACAAGGCCAACGCCGCGAGAAAGCTTGGCCTCAAAGGCCGCATCGACATCGTCAAGTACGCGGTCCTTCAGGGCTGGCTGGGCGACGCGTGATTTTTCTCATGCACAATCATTAGGGATTCTCCCTAATCTCACCCGGCATGATCCCAATGGTCGCGCGGCTCGCGAGAGTGTAAAGTCCCGCGCATCCCCAGTGCCTGCGATCAGTCCGACGATGACGTTCGAGAAGAGACCCCAGCAGCCTTTCGACAAGGCGGCGCTGAGTCTCGTCAACGGAGGCGGCGCGGCTCCCGAGGCGCGCGGCGGTAACGATCCTGTAACAGAGGCGACGTCCTTCACGCTTCGCGTCAAGCCGGATCGACGGCAGACGCACACGGCGTTCCCACCCGACCTCGAGCGGCGACGCGACCACTAGCCGAAAAAGGGGGTCGGGAGTCATTTTCCCGGAGCAACACGGAAATGACTCCCGACCCCCTTTATTGCTAGCGTATCGCCAGCGGATTGCCCGGCGACCCCGTCGCCCCCTTCAGCCTGAGCGGCGCAAAGACGTACATGAACTCGTAGACACTGTCGCGCGCGAGGTCGGCCGTGATCAGGTTCTCGTGGATATAAATGCCGTTGCGCGCCAGCAGGAGCTGGTGCACCGGCGCCGAGAGTGAGCTGTCCGGATTGGGCATCACCTCGACGCCCCACGTGTCGGCTCCGACGACGACGACCTCGGCGTCGGCAAGCATCTGCCCCGCGGCAACGCCGATGCCGGGCGCGCTGGCGGTGAAGCGCGCGTTGTCTTTCATCCAGAGCGATCCCCACCCGGTGTGCAGGAGCACGACGTCGCCCGGGTGAATCTCGACGCGCTCGCGCTGGAGCGCGCCCTTGAGATCGGCCGGCGTGATCTCGTATCCGCCCTGCAGCTGATCGACGCCCTTGAACCGCGCCACATCGATGAACACGCCGCGCGTGACAATCGCTCCGACGTTCTCGATGCCGAGCTTCGTGAGCCCTTCGGCCTG
>DASTDQ010000063.1:0-10105 GCA_035710305.1 Vicinamibacterales bacterium
CAGCAGCGTGAACATCGCGCGGCCGCCGTATCGATCCGTGAGCACGCCCATCGGCAGGCGGGCGAGCGAGCCGAGCAGAACGGGGACCGCGACGAGCAGCGCCGTTTCAGACGCGGTGAGGCCGTAGAGCTCGGCGAACACCGAGGCGAGACCGCCAACGAGTCCCCACGCGGCAAACGACAGCGCGAAGGAGATCGTGGCGAGGGCGAGCGCCGATCGAGACCCTCTCAGAGATGCACCCCGACGGGGCTAGTCTGATCCGGCCGATCGGGTCCCTGTCAAGGGAGATCCCGGAGCCCGTATTCCGTCTCGTGTGGAAGCCGACGTGACTCGCGTGAAGGCCATCAAGCAGCCCGCCAGGATCGCCAACGAACCACGGAGACACGGAGGCGGAAGTGAAGCGCCCCTGTGTCGGGCGCGCAGAGGGCTCTTCCGGTGTGTCGAAAATCGACGCCTGCCTTGAGCGCATTCGCCACTACGGCGTTGATCGTTACTAACGCCCGCCGCTCACCTGCGGCACGCACGCCAACGATAGCGCCGCGTGCGGTGCCGACTGCAAACGATGTTAGACGCCGTTACCTATCTTCCCGGTTGCTCAAACCTATTTGACCCACGGAACTCTTGCCCCAGGCAGGTAGAAGCAGTCCGCGCTCTCTGCTTCGATTTTCGTCTCGTACAGCCAACATGCCAGCCGAAGTATCGGAGCCTTGTACCTAGGAGACCGCTCGTAATTTGCAGTCATCTCCGTAAGCCCAGTACCGGACATCCACGCGGACGTCGGCACGTGACTCCGGTCCGTCCAAAAGTGCACCATGCAGGACGTGCGCGACCCGCAGACCGTGTTCGCGATCGCTTCATAGTGCGAACGATCGTTTCGTCGCTGTTTGGGCACGACTATAAAGTCCATCGTGCCGCCCTGCTCGTTCGAAACCGACCGCACAAGCGTCCAGTCTTGCGTGGAAGCACCCGGCTCCTGACCGGGCGGCTCGGCTGCCAGGACCGCTGACACAATCATCGCCAGAGCAATGCTCATAGAACTGCCGGGAGAGGCGTCTAACGCTAGGCGTCAGCTGCAGGCGGCGCGCAACCGACGGAAGGGCAACCATGCCCGGATCGAAGGCGCGCCGACTGACAGCTGCACGCCGTAGTTAGGTGGCCGAGCCCCCAAGCAAGGCCAGGTCCTCGACTAGTCAACATGGATATCTCGACAGCGCCAGTACACTACGTCACTCTCGAGGTCGACGATAGCGTAGTGCTGACGGTCCCACTGTTGCCCGCGGATGTCCTGAAGCGTCAGACCGCAAAGCTGCGACAACCCACCACCCAGGTCCGCGATTCGAAGGGCAACGACGCCCGCGCACCGGAGGGTCAACATGCGATTCTCGTCACGTTCGTGAGCCAGAACCAGTTCCAAGGAACACTCGCCATCGGATGCGGTTTCGAAGGATAACCGACGGACGAATGTGAACCCGGTCAGTTGTGAGTTGATCGACGCGATGGTGTCCATGGACGTCACTCGCACCGCCTACCCTGGCTGTCCACCGACGGTGTTTCAGCCGCGGCGGCCTTTATCTCTTCCACGCTTTTTCCGTTCCGCGCTGGCCGCCGCCGGCTGCAAACGCCTGTTAGCCGGCTTTCGACCCAAGAGCGTGTCGTACTCTGCGTGTGATCCGATCCAGAACCAGATTCGATCCTGACCCGATTCGACGGCCAGCGCGCGATAGTGAAGACCTACGCGCGTAGACCAGAGCTGACCGACCTTCTTGAAATGCAGCGATGGATGAGTGGGGTTTGCCTTGAGAAGTTGATAGCTGCGATCGGCGAGCTGCTGAACCGCTTGAGGCAAACCGCGGTACGCTCGCCAAAACCGCGGACTCGCCCGGTGCTTCACAATTCCGTCGTACGGCCCGCGCGGTCATCACGTAAGGCCTCTCGAGCCAGCGCATCCAGCCGGCCCGCCGCCACGTCTTCCTCGAATTGGCGGTCCCAGATCGCCGCGTCGAATTCAGCGAACCACTTGCGGAACTTGGCGAGTTCTCGTTTCGGCAACCGCTGAACTGCACCGGTGATCTCCGACACGGTCGTCATGAAGCGAGCCTACCCCGAACACCAAGATCGATCAACCCAGGATCGATGGAATCCCAATCCAGGAATCGAGCCTATCTACCGCGCCTCCCGAAATGCTTGCGAAGAAACGCGCCGGCGAGCCTCTCGCCGTCTTCGGTGAGGACAACCGATTTCGCCTTCGAACGGGGATCCACGATCCAGCCTTTTTCATGAAGCAGGTCCATGAGATCCCAGTCGAGTCCCTTCCAGACGCGACCGCCGTCGTGAAGCGTCAGCGACAAAATCGCGAGCGCAGCCTCTGCCAACTTGTCGTGATCGATTTCGTCTGACAAACGAGCAGATGACATCAGAAGTCGCCTGGTGTGTGTCGATCCGTGCGGGATTCGCAGCAGGTGCGCGTCGAGTCCGAGCCGTTTGGTCCGGCTGCCGCCTTCGCGCTGCGCGCTTCGGCGCCCAAGGAAGCCGGACACGACGACGAAACACTCCGGAATTGTCCTCCGTGTCTCCGCGCCTCCGTGGTTCGTCTCGTTGACTCCGAGGCAAATTGGGAGTTGGGAGTTGGGAGTTGGAAGTTGACAGGTCTTAGAGACCAGGCACCGGGCCGACGTAGGCGATCAAGCGGCCCGCGACGATCGCGCAGAACCAGCAGGCGAGCGACGCCCACGCCAGCGCTTTCGACTGTGGCGGGACCGGGCCGTCGCCGGCGCCGAACACCTGCTTGCGCGTGATGCCCAGCAGCACCACGCCGGCCGCCACGAAGAACAGCTTGACGTACAGGTCCCAGTTGCGGCCGTAGATGCTCGCGTCCTTCAGGAAGATCGACACGCCCGTGAAGAGGTTGATCCAGAAACCGAACCAGATGACGGGGAAGAGCCGCCCGAGCGGCTTGATGGAGACATTGGGCCAGAAGCCGAGCAGCGCCATCGAGATGACGGCCGAGCCCCCCGCGACGATCGACATGCCGAGCGTGTGGACGAAGAGCAGCGCCGGAAACGCCATCAGGCTCGGCGATTCACGCACCCACGTGCTGAAGGACAGTGACTCGAGCCACTGGAGAAATTCCATCGTTATCGACTCCCGCGGGGCCCCGAACCGAAGGCACTCCTGTCGATGAGATACCCGATGAGGCCGAGGACGATCGAGACGCCCAGCACCACGGCGAATACGGTCAGGCCCAGCATCATCGATCAACTCCCAACGTCCAACTCCCAATTCCCAACACCAGGCTCCTTTTCAACCCTTTGGGAGTTGGGAGTTGGCGGTTGGGGGTTTCAGAAAGCATTCCCGATGAACGGCAGCATGCTGCCGTAGTACATGACCAGGACCCAGGACACGAGCGCGACGGTGGCCGCCGCCTTCGAGAGCATCGGTGCGTCGCGCCCCGTCTCGAGCGTCCACGCCCGATCGAAGGTGAAGTAGAGCGTGTTGGCCCCCGCCACCAGCACGAAGACGAGCTTCCAGTAGAAGGCCGTATTGGCAGTGTACTGGCCGTACGCGGCCGCGAAGAACAGCATGCCAGTGAACACGTTCATCGAGAACCCGAGGATGGCCCACGGCAGCAGGCGATCGAGCGCGGCGAACGGTACTTGTTTCATGACGCCGAGCATCCTCAGGTCGATGAGCGCAATCACGCCCACGAGGAGCGACAGCCCGATGAAATGAAGCGTCTCCGCCGCGATCCACGTCCAGGGCGTGTCTCGCACGAAATCGCCAACCGTGCGCGCCAGCGGCCCGATCCTCGTCGTCACTTCCTCGGCGCCGCGGATTTCCGGGTGATTGATCACTCCACCGAGATTGGCGGCGCCCGTCATGAGCACGAGCGTCACGAGGGACAGGATGAGAATGACGCCGCCCATCCCACCCGAGAGTCTCGACGTCCGCCGGAACTGCCAGAGCGCGAACCAGGCCAGGCCGCCCGTCAGTTCCATGAACCCGAGCGCCAGGAAGGCGGCGCCCTCGTGCATCACGATCATCGATTCGGTGACGTCGGGGTTCTCCATCACCGCTTCCTGGGCGGCGTTGCCGGTCACGTAGGTCACAATCGACAGCAGCGCCACTCCGACGAAGACGACCAGGCTTGCCCGCTTGAGGTCGTTGCTGCGGGCGGCCAGCGAGATGACGTAGAGCGCGACGCCGACACCGAAGCCGACCGTCGGCACGTGGTTGATCAGGAGATGGAGATGCGTCGGATCCATGGTTCACACGTCGCTAGCGCCACCAGCGTCCGAGTTCACTGTTGTCCCGGGGAGATGGTGTCGCGGACGAGACCGGGTCGACGGGCACTCGAGGCTTGGCAAACCGAGCGGGGAGTCTATTGCTGATTCGACAAAAAGTCCACCCGGCACTAACATGCGGGGCGCGCGCAGCCACTTTTCGAGGGCTTCCATGAAGCGTCAATCCATTCACGCGCTGGTGCTGGCCGTCACGATCGCGGGCGGCGCGAGCCCCGCCTTCGCCCAGATCGACCTGACCGGGATGTGGGCGCCAATCTTCGACGAAGATCAAGTGGAAAGAATCCCCGGTCCCGACGTGGGCGATTACGCGGGCATGCCGATCACCGACGCGCTCCGGTTCCGGGCAGACAGTTGGGATGCCTCAATCCTCACCCTTCCCGAGCATCAGTGCAAACCGCACCCGTCCACCTACGGCTTCCGCGGTGTGGGAAATCTCCGCATCAGCGCCGACGTCGATGACAAGACCCAGTCGATCGTCCGGCTCCGCACGCACATTCAATGGCAGGAGCAAAAGCGGGACATCTGGATGGACGGGCGGCCGCACCCGCCGGCGTACGCGGCGCACACGTGGCAGGGATTCTCGACCGGCAGCTGGGAAGGCAGCGTCCTCGTCGTGCGGACGACTCACCTCAAGGCAGGGTGGATTCGCCGCAACGGCCTGTTCCTGACCGACCAGGCGACGATGACCGAACGGTTCATCAGGCACGGGAACTATCTGACCCACGTGTACATGATCGAGGATCCCCACTACCTGTCAGAGCCGCTCGTCAGGACCAACGGCTTCCGCCTGACGCCGAACCCGGCGATGCAGCCGTATCCGTGCTACCCGACCGTCGAAGTGCCGCGCGCAAGAGGCGAAGTACCGAGCTTCCTGCCGGGCGAGAACCCCTTCCTCGGCGAGCACGCCAAGAAGCACAACCTGCCGCCCGAGGGCGTGCGTGGGGGTGCCGAGACTGCGTTGCCTGAGTTCGTGAACGCCGTCAGGGGGCAGGGGGCAGGGGGCAGGGGGCAGGGATCAAGACCTCCTGCTCCACAGGTTCGGCCTGATCCCCGATCCCCAACTCCCGATCCCGGTACCGTTCACGCCCTTCACGTCCAGGGCAACGTGTGGATGCTGACCGACGGCTCCGTCAACGCCGCCGTGCAAATCGGCGACGACGGCGTGCTGGTGGTGGACACCATGAGGGACGCGTCCGCCGAGAAGATGATTGCCGCCATCCGCACGCTGGCCGGCGACAGGCCGATCCGGTGGATCGTCAACACGCACATGGATTCCGATCACACCGGCGGGAACGCGAAGGTGTCGGAGGCAGGCGAGTCGATCATCGCCGGCAACTTCACGGGCCAGGTGAGCCGCAGTGCCGGAGAATTCGCCCAGATCCTCGCGCACGAGAACGTCGACGCGCGCATGGTCAAGGCGCAGCCCGCCCTGCCGCAGGCGGCCATGCCCACCGACACGTTCTTCGCCGACCGGTTCGACATGTTCTTCAACGGCGAGGCGATCCAGGTGCTCCACCAGAAGAACGC
The DNA here is from genome assembly GCA_035710305.1 of Vicinamibacterales bacterium. Lineage (GTDB taxonomy): Bacteria > Acidobacteriota > Vicinamibacteria > Vicinamibacterales > UBA2999 > Gp6-AA40. The sequence goes on from DASTDQ010000063.1 coordinate 5,829, forward strand.
CCACTCCGACGGCGATGTTCTCGTCTTCTTCCGGAAGTCCGATGTCCTGGTCGCCGGAGATACGTTCGTGACGACGACGTTCCCGCGGATCGACCGGCGCGAGGGCGGCAGCCTCGACGGGATACTGGCGTCGCTCAATCAGATCCTCGATATCACCGTGCCGAAAGACAAGCAGGAAGGCGGCACGTACGTGATTCCCGGCCACGGCCGCCTCGCCGACGAGGCCGACGTCGTCGAGTACCGAGACATGGTCACCATCATCGGCGACCGTCTGCGGAACGCTATCGCGAAGAGCATGACGCTCGAACAGGTGAAGGCGTCGAAGCTGCTTCTCGACTACGAAGGGCGCTTCGGCGGGTCAGAGGGCGTGTGGACGAAGGATGCGTTCATCGAAGCCGCGTACGGGAGCCTCAGCGTAGAGCGGAGGCCTCAGCCCCCGCGTGCAAGTTCGAAGTAGAGCGGGGGCTTCAGGCCCCGCGTGCAAGCTCGACGTAGAGCGGGGGCTTCAGCCCCCGCGTGCAAGTTCTAAGTGGAGACGTACGTGAGAAGGTGCGTTTGGGCTGTAGTCGCGGCCATCGTTATCGTCAACTCCGCGAGTTCACTCTCCGCGCAGCGCGGGCGTGACGGTGGGCCTGCGCAGCCGCCGCTCTCGCCGCAGGCGTCGGCCCCCCTCGATCTCACCGGCAACTGGGTGTCTGTCGTCACCGAGGACTGGCGCTGGCGCATGGTCACGCCGCCCAAGGGTGACTTCGCGAGCGTGCCCTTGAACCCGGAAGGGCAGAAGGTTGGCAACGCGTGGGACCCGTCCACCGACGGTTCCTGTCTCGCGTATGGCGCGGCCGGGCTGATGAGAATCCCGACGCGGCTCCGCATCACCTGGGAGAACGAGCGCACGCTGAAGGTCGAGACCGATGCCGGTGTGCAGACGAGGCGTTTCCTCTTCGGCGAGAGCCAGAAGCCTGCCGAGCGCTCGCCGCAGGGGTATTCGGTCGCCGAGTGGGAGGTCCCCGCCGCGGGCCGCGGTGGTCCCGGCGCCGGCCGCGGCGGCCCGCCGCCTGCACGTCGCGGCAGCCTGAAGGTGACGACGACGATGCTGAGCGCGGGGTGGCTGCGGAAGAACGGCGCGCCCTACAGCGAGAACGCGTCGCTGACGGAGTACTACGACAGGTTCGCGGCGCCCAACGGCGAGGAGTGGTTTGCCGTGACCACAATCGTGTCGGACCCGAAGTACCTGAACACCGACTTCGTCACGAGCTCGCACTTCAAGAAGGAAGCCGACGGATCGAAGTGGGCGCCCAAGCCCTGTAAGTGACATGTCGTTCACACTTCTCGGTTCTCGCTTCTCGGTTCGTGTTCACGTTCAAGTTCGTTTCGCGGTTCGGAGATTGATATGAGCGAGAAGCGCGTTATTCCGTTCGATTCGCGGTTGCGCGGCTTGTACGAGGACTATGCACACGGCCGCATCAGCCGACGCGACTTCATGCGCCGGGCCGCCGCGATGGGCGTCGCCGGCGCTGCAGCCGCGACGCTCGGATCGCTCGCGCTGCCGGCTGATGCCGCGGCGCTGGCGCAGCAGACGGCGGCCTCGAACAAGATCCCGCTCGACCTCGCCGAGTGGAGTTACATGTGGGTGAACGTCAAGCGCGCCGAGACGGCGCGCGGCGCGTTCGTCGGCGGGCAGCAGATGTACGTCGAGTACATGATTCCGGCGCAGGTGCGTCATCCCTTCCCGGTCGTCCTCGTGCACGGCGGCGGGGGACAGGGAACCGACTGGCTGGGTACCCCGGACGGCCGGCCCGGATGGTTCCAGTATCTTGTTCAAGAAGGTTTCAAGGTGTACGTCGTCGATCGGCCGGGACACGGACGATCGCCGATTCACCCCGAGCTGCACGGCGGGTTCCCGGCGCAGGCGCTCACGCTCGAGAGCATCGCCGGCAGGTTCACACCGCCGAACGCGAATCCCGCCAACGTCCCGAACGAGTATCAGAAGAACCACACACAGTGGCCGGGACCGGGCAACGTCGGGTCGGACGATCTCGGCCGGCTGACCGCCGGCATGGGCGGCAGCTACGTCGTGCAGGCGGCCGCTCCCGGCCGCGGCGCGGGTGCGCCGGGCGCGCCCGGGCGGCAGGGTGGAGCAGCCGGCGCGGCGCCTCCGCCCGGTCGCGGCGCCCCGCCAGCGGGTCCGCTGGCTCCGGCCAACCAGGGCCCCGCAGGTCAGGCCAACGTTCAGCACCTCGCGTGGAGGCAGGCAGGCGCCGAGTTGCTGGACAAGATCGGTCCCGCGATCATCATGACGCACTCGGCCGGCGGGCCCTTCGGCCTGCTGGTCGCCGAGGCGCGTCCCAACCTCGTGAAGGCGACCATCATCGTCGAGGGCGCGGGCGGCGGCGCATTCGCCGGCGCCAACCGCTGGGGGCTCTCGACCGTTCCGGTCACCTACGATCCGCCGGTCGCCGATCCTTCCGAGATCAGGACGAAGTGGGTCGCCAATCCCGAAGCGGGTGTCAACGGCTACTTCCTGCAGGAGGAGCCCGCGCGCAAGCTGCCGAACCTGAAGAACACGAAAGTGCTGGTGGCGACGGCCGACGCCTCGTTCGCATCGCCGGGCAGTCCGGGCACGGTCGCGTTCCTGAAGCAAGCCGGCGTGCAGGCCGAGGAACTGCGGTGGGGCGCGCTCGGAATGCACGGAAACGGCCACGCGATGATGATGGAGAAAAACAGCCGTCAAGTGCTACAGCCGCTCATCGACTGGATGCACAAGAGCGTGACCGGCAGCAACAGCCAGCCGTCGCGTCGGGCGTCGAGCGACTCTCTGGCGCTCAAGCTGGCCGACACCGGCATGTTCTGGATCGGCACCTCGCACACCAAGAAGGCGGCGTACGGCACGATCCACGTAGCGCCGATGTTCGTGCAGTACCTCGAGCCTGCGCAGCAGCGCTTTCGGTTCCCTGTCGTGCTCGTGCACGGCGGCGGCGGTCAGATGGTCCACTACATGGGGCTCGGCGGGATGTCGGGCTGGGCCCATCACCTCGTGCAGGCCGGTTTCAAGGTGTATCTGGTCGATCGTCCCGGCCACGGGCGATCGGTGTACCACCCGGATGGCCTTGGCGAGATCGGCCCGCTCGTCACCTACGATCTATTGACGCGCGACACGGTCACCTCGGCTCGCACGCCCAACAAGCAGTGGCCGGGGACGACCGGCGATGTCGGCGATCCGCTGGTGGATCAGCTCGTGGCCGCGGCCAATTCGGCGCCGCGCGACAACCAGCTGGCGCAGATGCTGTGGCGTCAGTACGGCAGCGAGCTCATCGATCGCATCGGACCCTCGATCATCGTGACCCACTCCGCCGGTGGACCGTTCGGCTGGCTCGTGGCCAACGAGCGTCCCGCTCTCGTCAAGGCCGTGGTGTCGTTCGAGGGCGCGACCGCGCCGCTCGTCGGCCAGGGCGGCGCGGCAGGGACGCCGCTGCCGAACCTGAAGGACATGCCGATCATGTATCTCCTCGCCGAGCGAGGCGGGCGCAACGGTCAGCCGATCCTGGATGCGTTGACGCAGTCGGGGGCGAAGGCAGAGCTGATCAACCTGAAGGATCGCGGCATTCTCGGCAACAGCCACTTCGCGATGTTCGAGAACAACCGCCGTCAGGTGCTGGACGTCATCAAGGGCTGGATCGAGCAACGGGTCACGACGTGATCGCCTAATTCTCCGTCGGCTTCTGCACGGACTCGATCACGAGCACTTCAACCGGGCCCTTCGAGGATTCCAACCTCAGTCCGAGCTCTTGGATCGCCGTGAAGATCGACGGCACGGGGTCTGCCGCGGCAGGGACGGGTGACGGTCCTGCCGGCGCCCCGCCCGGCGGTGGGAGAGGGCCGCCTCGTCCGAACAACGGGTCTGAGAGACCCTCAGGGCTATACGTCAGCTTGAAGTCGAACAAGCCCTTGAGATCGGTCTTGTCCACGATCGTGCGTCCCAGTTGTTGCTGCAACAAGCCGACCATATTGGCAATCGGCATTGCCGTTGCCTGAAGTGTCATTCCGGTTGGGGAAGACATCATCCTGACTGAGCCTCGCGGAGGTGGACTCCCCGGGTCGAAGGGGAAGCCACGCCCGCCCGGAGGCGGCGGTGGAGGCGCAGGGGGGGCGGACGCCGTCGACGTTGAATCGCACGGACGCGGTGGACCTGCAGCCATGAAAGGCAGCGGCGTCTGATCGTCGGACAGCTTGATCTTCGGCCCATCTTTCGCGACCACCAGGTTGTATATCGGGAGCTC
>DASTDQ010000064.1:0-4083 GCA_035710305.1 Vicinamibacterales bacterium
GGCGCGGCGTGAGCGTATAGGTGAAGTCCTCTTTCGGAGCGACGCTGTCCAGGTACACGTTGGAATCGGTGCCGACGTCCTGCAGCGAAACCGTCGGGTACAGCGACGCGCGCCCGGCTTGCACCAGCGTGGTCGAGGGGAGGATCGGCGGGGCCTGTGCGGCTAGGCCTGCGCCCGCCAGCACCGTCACGACGGCGGTGACGAGGGTGCGAGGGTGCGAGGGTGCGAGGGTGCGAGGGTGGTAAGTCACTGATCGGATGAAGCTTCGCCCCCTGGCTCACACACGGAGGCCTGAAAGGGCGCGAGTTGCTCAGCTGATGTATCGACCCCGAGGGACGGGAGCCTTAGGCGAAAACGGCGGTGACGGGCCGTGAAACCGGCGAAGTCACTCCTTGATGCAGGTCACGAGCGACCAGATGCGCGGAAAGCTCACTTTCTTCACGGATACGGGACGCAATTGAGCCTGGGCCAGGAAGCCTGGCAGGTCGAGATCCGACTTAAACCCGATGTGGACCGTAAATGGCGAGATGGCCCGTTCCACGCGAGCCAATAGACGATTTGGGCTACGGAAGTGATTAAGGACGATGAACTTTCCACCGGGCCGGCAGACGCGCCGCATTTCGCGCACGACCTGGACCGGGTCGGACACCACGCTGATGACGTACGGGGCGTACACGACGTCGAAGGAGTTGTCGGGAAACGCGAGGCTGGCGGCATCCATCTCGAACAACTGGACGTTTCGAAGGCCCTTGCGCACCACGCGCTCGCGGGCTCTTTCGAGCATCGACGCCGAGAAATCCACTCCCGTGACGTGGCAATTCCGGGGATAGAGAGGCGCATTGATGCCCGTGCCGACGCCGACCTCGAGGATCCGATCGCCGGGCCTCAGCCCCATGGTTTCGAGGGCGACGAGGCGCCCGGGGTGCAGCGTCGGACCGAACGTCAGGTCGTAGACCTTGGCCAGCTTCTCGTAGACGCCCTCGACGAAATCGTTCTCGACGGGCGTCACCGACAGCGCGCGTGACGCTACGTCGGACCCTAAATCCGTCTCTTCGCGATCGAACAGCGCCATTCGGGACTCCTCACGGCCAGTCGTGACGTCTCGGGGCCGTCGGCACTATACAGGGCCGGGGAGGCCCCGACAAGCGATGTTTACAAGGGGCAAGGGTGCGAGGGTACGAAGGTGCGAGGGTGCGAGGGCACGGGGTGCGGCAGCGTGGGTACCCAATCAGTGCAGTCTCTGCAGTAGGGCCAGCCCGAGATCGAAGCGAACAGAAGGCGATGAGATGCTCACGCCGCCGACGAGGCTCTTGAGCGCGCGACCGACTTCGCCGGCAATCGCCACTCCTTCGGCCGCCGCGGCGTCCTCGCCGGAAGCACGGCGCATTCGCTCGATCACATCCTGCGGGACGCGCACGCCAGGCACCTCGTTGGCCAGGTATTCGGCGTCGAGAACGCTCGCAAACGGCCGGAGGCTCAATACGATCGGCAGCCCGGACGCCTCGAGCCGCCGATGCGCTCGCTCGAACGTCTTCACGTCGAACACGGGCCTGCAGATGACGTACTCGGCGCCCGCTTCGACCTTGTGGTCGAAGCGGCGGAGCTCGCCGTCCAGATCGTCGGCGCCAGGGTTCACGGCGACGCCAAGGAAGAACGCCGTCGGACGTCCGATGGCCTGCCCTCCGACGTCCAGGCCTCTATTCAGGCGCGACACGGCGTTGACCAGACCAACCGAGTCCACGTCGATGACCGCCGTCGCGTCGGCATAGTCGCCGACCGGCTGCGGGTCGCCCGTGACGACGACCACATTGCGCAGTCCCATCGCGTACGCGCCGAGCAGCTCCGATTGCATGCCCAGAAGATGCTTGTCGCGCGACGAGTACTGCAGCACGACGTCGATGCGCGCGTGCCGCGCGATCAACGCGGCGAGCGACAGCCCGCTCAGGCGCGGTCCGCTCGGACCATCCGCGACGAGGACCGCGTTCACACCCCGCTCCCGCAGTACGCGAGCCTGCTCGATCGCGGCGTCGGCGTCGTGTCCCTTCGGAGGGATCACCTCGACGAGCGTGACCCAGCGCCGGTCGGCAAGTGCACGGCTGAGATCCGACTTCTCCGCGCGCGGCTGGACCGTCTCACGCGGGGTGGACTCCCCTGCCGGCGCCGCGCGACGATCCGTCGGAGGGCCAGCCGATCCGGTGAACACGCGCGGCGACACCCGAGACATGGCGGATCGGATCTGCTCGACGTGCGCGGGCGTCGTGCCGCAGCAGCCTCCAACCAGCCGCACACGCCTCTCGACGAAGCGGCGGGCGTACGACGCCATGTATTCCGGCGAGGTCAGGTAGATCGTCCGTCCATCGAGCTCGCGCGGCTGACCGGCATTCGGCTGCGCCGACAGGTGCGACCCGGTCACGGCTGACATTCGCTCGAGCGCCTCGAGCATGTGCGCGGGGCCGATACTGCAGTTGAGGCCCACGACGTCGGCGCCGGATTCCCGCAGTGCCGGCGCGAACTGTTCCGGCGGCGTCCCATCCAGGCTGTTCCCGTCGTCTTCGACGGTCATCTGCGCGACGATCGGCAGGGAACACACGCTGCGGACGGCCGCGACGGCCGCACAGATCTCGTTCACGTCGCGGAACGTCTCGAGGATGAACAGATCGACGCCGCCCTCGACGAGCGCCTCCGCCTGCTCGCGGAAGTACTCGAGCGCTTTCTCGCGAGGCGTCCTCCCCCACGGCTCGATTCGCAGTCCCAGCGGTCCCACGGCGCCGGCGACGTAGGCAGAGCTCCCGGCCGCGTCCCGGGCGAGCCGGGCGCCCTGGAGGTTGATGTCGCGAAGACTGTTCCCGAGGCCGAAGGCGCGCAGCTTGACGCGGTTGGCGCCGAAGGTATTCGTTTCGAGAACGTCGGCGCCCGCCCGGACGTACGCCTCGTGCACCGCGCGAACGCGGGACGGATCGCTCAGGTTCAGGGAGTCGAAGGAACGGTTGACGAAGACGCCCTGCGCGTAGAGCAGCGTTCCCATCGCGCCGTCGCAGACGAGAACGCGCTCGTCGAGCGCCTCGAGAAAAGGCCGCATGGCCCGTGGGGCTACTGGCCGGAGGAAGGACGGGCGCCGGCCGGCGGCGCCACGAGCAGGTCGGCCTTATCCCAGATGAAGTCGTCCTTGCTGTAGACGGCCAGCTCGTAGTCCTTGCCCATGAAGATCGCCGACACCGGGCAGGCCTCCTCGCACATGCCGCAGAAGATACACCGGGTCTTGTGAATCTGGTACACGCTCGCGTACCTCGGTCCGGCCATCACGGTTCCGTCGTTCTCGGCCGCCTCGAGGTAAATCGCGTCGGCTGGACACGCCACGGAGCACAGACCGCACGCCACGCATTTCTCGAGGCCGTTCTCGTCCCGCATCAGCACCTGCTTGCCGCGGTACTTCGGGAACACGGGCACCTTCTGATAGGGATAGTTCACCGTCACCGGCTTCTTGAACATGTGCCGGGCCGTCAGCAGGAACCCTTTGATGAGCGGACCAATCATGCGGTCAATGATATCAAAAGGTGCGAGAATGGCCCCGTGGACGAGCGCCTCCTGTCGGCCGATCCGCTCCTGCTGACCACGCTGATGGTGAAGCTCGCGGTCGTCGCGGTGATGGCGACGATGCTCGCGAGGTATCGCCGGTTCCGGCACATCCTGATCTTCGAGAAGCGCGGCTGGCTGGATCGGCTCGTCTTCACGATCTCGATCGGCGTGCCGCTGATGGCCGGCGTGGCCACGCGCAAGCTCCTCAGCTACGACGCCGCGGATCTCACGCTCGAAGGGGCGTTCCTGGCGGGGTTGATTGCCGGTCCGTACACCGGCGCACTCGTGGGGCTGCTGGTCGCCGCCCCTGCGCTGATCCTCGGTCTGGCGGGATACGGAGCGCCGGAGTTCGTGGCGCTCCCGTTTGCCGTCGGATGCGGGTTCGCGGGAGGAGGCCTGCGGGAGGCGTGCCCCAAGGAGGCGATCTGGCAATTCACGCCGTTCGTGTTCGTGGATCTGCGGAAGCACGTCTGGCAGATGATCCGGAAGTTCGAGCCCAACTGGCAG
>DASTDQ010000065.1:0-3702 GCA_035710305.1 Vicinamibacterales bacterium
GTGTCCGCAATCGAGGCGTGATCGCCGACGACCAGCGTGGTGAGCCGGGAGGAATCGAGGTGGCGCGCGGCCGCGTCAACCACGTCGGCGCCGGTGACGGCGTTCACTTTCGGCACGAATTCCGAGAAGTACGTATCGGGCAGTCCGTACAGCGCGATCTGCGCGACCGATCGGGCAACCTGTTGCGCCGCTTCGAATCCCCGCGGATACCCGCGCGTCAGCGACGCCTTGGCGAGCGCCAACTCGGTCTCGCTCGGCGCGCGCAGGCCGCGAATGGCGTCGATCTCGGCGAGCGACAGCGTAATCGCATCAGCCGTGGCGGAGGTGTGCACGCTCGTCTGCAGCACGAAGGGAGAGGCGCCCCGCCGCCAGTCGAAGCCGGTTCTGGCGCCGTAGGTGTACCCCTTCTCTTCCCGGAGCTTGAGGTTGACGCGACTCACGAACTGGCCGCCGAGCACCGCGTTCATGACGAGCAGCGCCGGATAGTCCGGCGTCGCCCGCCCGGTTGTCAGGTGACCGATGCGCAGCTCCGACTGGGCCGCTCCTTCGCGAGCAACCACAGCCAGCCTCGCAAGCGGCGCTCGTGGTGGCTCGGCGGCGGCGGCGGCTGCAACAGCGCCGCCGCGCGACGGGGCCCAGCCCCCGAAACCGTCCTCCGCACAGCGCAGCAGACCCTCGTGGCTCATGGCGCCGCACACCACCAGCGTCGTCCGCGGGGGCTGGAACGTGTCGCGGTGAAACGCCGCGACCTCGTCCAGAGAGATCCGCCTCAGGCTCGCGTCGCCTCCGATGGGAAGGTGCCCGTACGGGTGCGTGCCGTAGACCAGTTTGAGAAACCGGTACTCCGCCAGCGCGGAGGCGAGATCCTTCAACTGTCGCAGGCGATCCAGGCGAAGTTGACGGACTCTGGTGAAGTCACTGTCTCTAAGGCTCGGCCGCGCGACCATGTCGGCCAGCAGCGATGCGCCGCGCGATGCGAAACGCGTCAACGTCGTCAACGTGAACAGCGTGGAATCCCCGCCGACGTCCACGTCGTACTCGCCCCCGATGCGGGCAAGAGCGTCGGACATCTCGATGGCCGACCGTGAGCCCGAGCCCTCGTCGGCCATGTCGGCGACGAGCGCGGCGAGACCTTCCGAGTCAACCGGATCCGCTCCGGAGCCTCCGTCAACCTGAAGAGCGAAGGTGATGACCGGAACGCTGTGGTGCTCGACAGTCCTCACGTTCATGCCGTTTGCGAGCGTGTGCCGGACGATCGCCGGGAACGTGAACGCCGGGTCGGCGCCCACCTCGGGCAGGCGTGACCTGTCGACGCGGCTCACGAGGCAGTGACCGGGACCGAGCCCTCGACGGCCTGAGAGGGCTGGCCGCGTGGAATCACGCTGAGCACGACGCGGCGATCGGGTGAAAGGATGTTCTTTGCCGCCGCCCGCACGCCGTCCGGCGTGGCGAGGAGATAGCGGTCGAGGTCCGCCGAGAAGGACCCGGGGTCGCCTCGATAGACGTTGTAGGCGTTGAGCTGATCGGACTTGCTCCCGAAGCCGCCAACGGTCTGCAGCCGGTACATGAAGTGGGCCTCCGCCTGCGCGACGCCACGCTCCATCTCGTCGGCCGACGGCCCGTCGACAGCCACTCGCCCCAGCTCCTCGTCGATTCGCACCAGGATCTCGGTCAGCGAACGCCCTGGAGCGGCAGTCGCGGTCAGCAGGAAGAAGCTGCCGATCTCCCTCGAGTTCTGGTACGCGGAGACGTCGAGCGCGATGCGAAGCTCGTACACCAGCGTCTTGTAGAGTCGCGAGGTCTTCCCGTTGGCGAGGAGATCTCCCAGCAGGTCCATCTCGGCATCCCCGGGCGCGAACATCGCGGGCGAGTGCCAGCCGACGTACAGCCGCGGCAGCTCGACGCGGTCTTCGAGAACCAGCCGGCTCTCGGAGCTGAGATCGGCCGACGGCGAGACGGGCGCCGGGGCCGCGCCCGGCGGGAGGTCGCCGAAGTACGCCTCGGCCAGCTCGAACCCGCGCGCGGCATCGATGTCGCCCGCGAGCACGAGGGAGGCGTTCGACGGGTGATAGTAGGTGCGAAAGAACTCCTGCACCTCGTCCAGCTGCATCGCGCGGATGTCATCGGCGGAACCGATCGTCATCCAGCTGTAGGGGTGATCCGGCGGGTACAAGGCCGCCGACATCGCCATCATCACCATCCCGTACGGACGGTTTTCGTAGCTCTGTCGCCGTTCGTTCAGCACGACGTCGCGCTGGTTCTCGAAGCGCTCGCGGGTCAGCGCCGGCAGGAGGTATCCCATGCGGTCCGATTCCATCCAGAGCGCGCGGTCGAGCGCGCTGGTCGGTACGACCTCCCAATAATTGGTGCGATCGGTATTGGTCGAGCCGTTCAAGAGCGCACCCGCTTGCTGCAGCGGCGGGAAGTACCCGGAGTTGTGATGCTCGGAGCCCTCGAACATCAGGTGCTCGAACAGATGGGCAAAGCCCGTCCGGCCGGGCCGTTCGTTCTTCGACCCCACGTGGTACCACACGTTGACCGCCACGATCGGCACGTGATGGTCCTCGTGCACGATGACGTCGAGGCCATTGCCGAGCGTGCGCATGCTGAAGGGCAGGTCGATGGCGGCGGAGGTCATGAATCGTGCGGCAGGCTACCGGACCGGAATCAGCGGAATCTTGCCTTTGTTCGCTTCTGCAGCCTTGTGCGCCGCAATCGACACCTGGGCAGCCGTGCGCTCCGCAACGGTCAGAAACGACCGCGCCGCCGCCGACCCCGGCTCTGACACGACGAGCGGGACGCCCGTATCGCCGCCTTCTCGGATGGGTTGATAGACGGGCAGGCGGCCCAGGAACGGCACGCCCATCTCGGCCGCGAGCGCTTCGCCTCCGCCGTGGCCGAAGATGTCCGCCTCGTGGTGACAATTCGGGCAGGCGTAGTAGCTCATGTTCTCGACGACTCCAATGGTCGGGATCGTCAGCTTCTGGTACATCCTGATCGCGCGGCGGCTGTCGGAGAGCGACACCTTCTGCGGCGTCGTCACGACGATCGACCCGACGACAGGCACGGTCTGGCTCAGGCTCAGCGCCACGTCACCGGTTCCCGGAGGCATATCGACGATCAGGTAGTCGAGATCGGTCCACGCGACTTCGCGGAAGAACTGCTGAATCGCGCCATGGAGCATCGGCCCGCGCCAGATGATCGGCGCGTCGTCGCCGGTCATGAAGCCGATCGACACGACCTGGACGCCCCACTTCTCCGCCGGGATGATCTTCTTGCCGTCGGTCGTGAGCTGCGTATGGATGCCGAACATCATCGGCACGTTCGGCCCGTAGATGTCGCCGTCGAGGACGCCCACACGGCTTCCGCACCTGGCCAGCGACAACGCCAGGTTGACGGCCACCGTGGTTTTTCCGACGCCGCCCTTGCCCGCTCCGACCGCAATCACGTTCTTGACGCCGGGCAGGGGCGGACGTCCGGTTTCGGGCGCGGACGCCGATCGCACCTTCGCGGCGAGCTTCACCTCGACATCGGCGACCCCCGGCAGCGCGCGCACGGCCGCCGCGGCCTGGTCGCGCATCTGATCCTTCACGGGACACGCGGGCGTCGTCAGCTCGATCGTGAAAGAGACGCGCGACCCCGCGACGGCAAGGTCCTTCACGAATCCCAGCGAGACGATGTCCTTTCGGATGTCGGGATCGA
>DASTDQ010000066.1:0-4940 GCA_035710305.1 Vicinamibacterales bacterium
CATGCCGTCCCCCGTCCCCTTGTCGATCGTGATCGTCCGGAACTCGGGACTGGCGCCGCCGGCAATCACGGCGGCGGCCGTCGTGGACAACTTGGTGGTCGACCGCAGGTCGAGCAGGGCCTGCAGCGACTCCGACTGCTCGGCCAGCGCGCGTTGCTGCTGCAGGCCGATCTTGAGCGAGGCGATCTCCTCGCGGAGGCGCGCGTTCTCTTCGTTGACGCCTCTGAGCGCGACGTAGTCGGTCCAGCCCGAGCGAACGGCGCCAATCAGACCGCTGGCAGCTCGCTGAACCTCGGCAAAGACACCGACCGTGGCTTCCTCGAGCACTGGAACACCCCGGTTGGTATTCACCTGCGCGGAGATCAGGAGGATGTGGCCGACGATCACGGCCAGGAAGAGCCAGCCCGTTCGCTGTCGGATATCGAGAACGGCCATGTGCACACAGGCCTCAGGCCACAGGGCCCAGGCCTCAGTCGATCGAGATCTTGCGAAGCAGGTTGAAATCCGAGAGCATCTTTCCCGCACCCAGCACCACCGACGACAGGGGATCCTCGGCCATCGCCAGCGGCAGCCCCGTTTCCTCGCGGAGCCGCTTGTCGAGGTTCTTGAGGAGGGACCCGCCGCCGGTCAACACGATGCCCCGATCGACGATGTCGGCCGACAGTTCCGGCGGCGTGCGCTCCAGCGCCACGCGCACCGCGTCGACGATCACGTTCACCGTCTCGGTCAGCGCCTCGCGGATCTCTTCGTCGCTGATGGTGATCGTCTTCGGCACGCCCTCGATCAGGTGGCGCCCCTTGATCTCCATCGTCATCTTCTCTTCGAGCGGAAAGGCGGATCCAATCTCCATCTTGATCTGCTCCGCCGTGCGCTCGCCGATGAGGAGGTTGTACGCCTTCTTGATGTACTGGATGATGGCTTCGTCCATCTCGTTTCCAGCCACGCGGACGGCCTTGCTGTAGACGATGCCGGCCAGGGAGATCACCGCGATGTCGGTCGTGCCGCCGCCGATGTCCACGATCATGTTGCCCGAGGGCTCGGTGATCGGCATCCCGGCGCCAATGGCCGCCGCCATCGCCTCTTCCACGAGGTGAACCTCGCTGGCCTTGGCGCGGTACGCGCTGTCCTTCACCGCGCGCTTCTCCACCTGCGTGATCTCGGACGGCACGCCGATGACGATCCGCGGCCGGACCCAGACGTTGCGATTGTGGGCCTTCTTGATGAAGTAGGTCAGCATCTTCTCGGTGACCTCGAAGTCTGCGATGACTCCGTCCTTCATCGGCTTGATCGCCACGATGTTGCCAGGCGTGCGGCCCAGCATGTCCTTGGCTTCCTTGCCAACCGCCTCGACACGGCCGTTGACCTTGTTGATCGCCACGATCGACGGCTCGTTGACGACGATGCCCTTGCCGCGCGCGTACACGCAGGTGTTGGCAGTCCCGAGGTCGATGGCGAGATCGCTTGAAAACAGGGAAAAAAACGAGCCGAGCGGCAACGCTACCAATCCTCCTGGGCCACAAGGATACCGTCCTTCCCTGCAGCCTTCACGCGATACATGGCGACGTCGGCCGCCTTGATCAGGTCGTCGGCCGACTTGGGATTGTCGCGTTGGAGCGTAGCGACCCCGATCGAGACCGTCTGGTGCACCGACAGCCCGTCAGAGGTCAGGAAGCGCGACGCGCGCAGCCGGTCCCGGATGCGCTCGGCAACCGACACGGCGCCCTCCGTGTCGGTATCGGGAAGGATGAGCGAGAACTCGTCGCCGCCGAACCGGGCCACGACGTCTGTTTCACGAGCGCAGCTACGGATGACGGCCGCTGCTTCCATCAGCACCTTGCTGCCCGCCAGATGTCCGTGCTGGTCGTTCACCTGCTTGAAGCTGTCCAGATCGAGGAACAGCACCGACAGCGCGCTGCCATTCCGCACGGCGCGCTTGAATTCCTTGCGCAGCACTGAATTCAGGTACCGGGAATTGTGCAAGCGTGTCAGGTCGTCGGTCACCGACAGCAGGTCGGCCTTCTGGAGCGCCAGGGCGTTGTCGAGAGCGATAGCCGAAGGCTCGAGCAGCGTGCGCAGCGACATCGCGAGCGATGGCCCCATCGACGGCGCCGATCTCGACGGCGTCGAATCGAGGCACGCCAGCACGCCGATGCTCCGGCTGCGGGACATCAGCGGCAGCGCGACGGCCGAGCCGAGAGCGCCTGGTCCTCCCCGCGAATCCTTGGCCATGTCTCCCGAGAAGAACTCGGTGCCGTGACGCATCACCCAGTTGGCGGCGGACCACAGCGACGGCCCGAGGTTCGGCACGAGACCCTCGTCGGCCAGCACGTTCAGGTGTCCATTGACGTCATGCGCGATGACGGCCCAGCACTGGGCCGGAAGCCAGCCTTGTCCCTGACGGACGATCCACTCGGCGACCTTCCGGGGGTCGGGCGGGTAGTTGGCGTTGGCCTCGCGGATAGCCTCCACGAAGGCGTCCCGTCGATCGGCCCTGGCACGGAGCGTCCGAACGCGGCTGCGCAGGCGCGAGGCGAGGTCCTGCCGCTGCGTCCCGCGCGCCGCACGGGGCGACGGGTCACGTCGGGCAACGGATCTCATGGCTCGCTGGGAGGAGGCTGGCATTGGCGTCGGTCAAAAGGGGCGAGGCGAGCCTTAAGTCCTTCTAAATGTGAGAAATAATACCATGACCGTGGTGACGGTCCTGCGGCACGGTCTGTAGTTTTCATCGGATTCGGAGGCCTCAAACTGTAGGATTGGTCGGCCCCCCGCCGGACCGAACTTCAACAGGGCTCCGGTTGGGCTTCCCGCCGGCTGCCGCTTCGGCAACTGGCGGTAAATGATTGCCGTAGTGTCATTTCCTGACGTACGATCCTCGTTTCGAGGACTGCTCCCCTATGACGATGCTCGACCGCATGCGGCGGCACAAGAACTGGCTCAAATGGAGCCTGGCCGTCGTCGTGCTGACCTTCGTGCTCCTTTACATCCCCGACTTCGTCCAGACCACTCCGACCGGTACGGGCGCCGGACCGCGCGAGGTCATCGCCGAGGTGGACGGCCGGACGCTGACCGCGGGCGACTTCCAGCAGCGGTATCTGACGCAGCTGCAGGCCTACCGGAACCAGTTGGGTGGCAACGTGAGCGACCAGCTGCTCCGGCAGCTCGGGATCGATCAGCAGATCCTGTCACAGATGATCGACGAACAGGTCGCGTTGATCGAGGCCGATCGGAATGGCATCTCGGTGAGCGACGACGAGCTGGCGCAGCAGATCTTCGCAATTCCCGGTCTGCAGGAGAACGGACGTTTCATCGGCGAGGCGCGCTACGAGCAGCTGCTCTTGAACCAGGTGCCGCCGATGACCAAGGCGCAGTTCGAAGAGAGCCTCCGCCGCAGCATGGTCCTCGACAAGCTCCGCGGAGCGCTGACCGACTGGATGGCCGTTTCGGAAGCCGACGTCGAGCGCGAGTACCACCAGCGCAACGAGAAGGTGAAGATGCAGGTCGTCGCGCTGACAGCGGACCGTTTCCGCAGCGGGGTGTCGGTGACCGATGCGGATGTGGCCGCCCACTTCGAGGCGCACAAGGCAGAGTACCGGATCGGAGAGCAGCGCAAGATCAAGTACCTGGTGCTGGATCGCGATCAGGCCCGCTTGAAGGTCTCCGTCCCCGCGACCGACCTCCAGCGCTACTACAACGACAACATCCAGCAGTACCAGACGCCCGAGCAGGTGCGGGCGAGCCACATCCTGCTGAAGACGGACGGCAAGGACGAGGCCGTCGTCCGGAAGCAGGCCGAAGCCGTCCTGCAGCAGGTCAAGAGCGGCGCCGACTTCGCGGGGCTTGCGAAGAAGTTCTCCGAGGACGAGGCGTCGAAAGCCAACGGCGGAGACCTCGACTACTTCCCTCGCGGCCGCATGGTGCCGGAGTTCGAGACGGTGGCGTTCACGCTCCAGCCAGGCCAGGTGAGCGACCTGGTCAAGTCGCAGTTCGGATTCCACATCATCAAGGTGGTAGACAAGAGGGCGGCCGTCACTCGTTCGCTCGACGAAGTGCGCGAGCAGATCCAGAACCAGCTCGCCGTGCAGATGTCGGATCAGCGGGTCACCGCCCAGGCCAACGAGTTCACGTCGCGGATCACGGACGCCGCCAGCCTGGAGAGGGCCGCGCGCGAGCTCCAGCAGACCGTGCAGGAATCAGGGTTCTTCAAGCGAGACGATCCCGTGCCCGGTCTCGGAGCCGCCCCCCAGGTCGCGGCGGCGGCCTTTGCGCTGAACGGCGCCGCGGCGGGCGGGCCGGTCAGCTCTGCCCGCGGTCCCGTGTTCTTCGTCGTGTCCGAACGCAAGGACCCGTACGTGCCGATGCTCGACGAGGTGAAAGATCGGGTGCGTGAGGACCTGATTCGCTCGAAGGCAGCCGAACTGAGCCGGCAGCGGGCAGCGGCCATTGCCTCCGCGCTGAAGCCGGCTAAGGATTTCGCGGCGGCGGCCAAGGCGCAGGGCCTGGAGGCCAAGCCGACCGAACTGATCGCCCGCGGGTCCGCGCTGCCCGACGTCGGGGTCAGCCCCGAGGTCGATCGCGTGGCGTATGGGCTCCCCGTGGGCGGCGTCAGCGACCCGATCCAGACGACCGACGGCACCGTCATCGTTCGCGTCAGCGAACGCGACGACGTCACGCCGGACGAACTTCGGCAGGCACGCGAGGCGTTCCGCGCGGAACTGCTCTCGGAACGTCGAGGCCGCTTCTTTGCCGCCTACATGGGAAAAGCCAAGGAGCGGATGAAGATCGAGGTGAACAACGAGGTGCTCAGCCGGCTCTTGGCAGCGTATCGCCTCTGAGTGACTCGCCGCGCACGCTGAAGCGTGCGCTCTACGACCGAACGGCGCTGCGATCGTAGAGCGGCGGCTTCAGCCGCCGCGTGACGGCCTTCATCTCACCAACGTGAA
>DASTDQ010000067.1:0-3103 GCA_035710305.1 Vicinamibacterales bacterium
CCGTCTCGCGCTGACCTGGCGCCGCGGTGATGATCACCTGCACCGGTCCGGCAGCGCCGCTCGCAAGGCCGTCGCTCAGCGCCTTATCGAGTTTGCCTTTGGCTGCACTCGCCGGATCGGCGAACGCGAAAAGCGCGGCACACACAACGAGCGCAACGCGCAAGGGGGCAGAGGAGAGCCGTCGACGAATCATGCCTTCTGTAGAGGCAACATGCCGGCCAACGGCTGAGCCGTCGGGCCTTGTCGCCCTAACCGACGGTGAGTCAGGTTGTTAGAGGCGTGCTCTCGCGGGTCGTGCAATCCGGCGATTTCTGGCGCCTGTTCCCAAGTGGCACACGGCTGTACGCAATCTCGCCTATGAAGTCGTGCGGCCGCATTCACTTGCAGCCTTTTCTGACGAATCACAGACGGTGGTGTGCTGTGGGACACGGCAAGGGTGCGAGGGTGCGAAGGTTCGAGGGTGCGGCAGTGCGAGGGTGTGAAGGTGCGCGGCTACTCCCGGAGCTCGGTCGTGTGTGGAACGTCGGCACTCCCGTTCTTGGGTCGAGCCACTTGCTCCCGTGAATCCCGGTTCCAGTGGCCGGACACGCGCTGCGAGGGCCGCCCCCGGGCCGCGTGACGCCAGCTCCGTGAGCTGGCGGATCCCCAGGGCCTTCTCGCGCGGTCAGGTGATTCAGGTCGGCCTGACCTCCACAGGGCTTCACTCCGCAAGTTGGCTCGACCCAAGAACGCCGAAGGACACAGTAACTAAGGTGCCCCTGACCAGGCCGGAGCTCAGTGGTGCGTGGAAAGGCGGCAATGCCCTGCGAGTCGACGCGATTGCGAAGGGGGTAAAAACGCGCTGAAGGCTCGCCGCACGGCGACGGCCTTGCCATTACCAAGGAGCAACATACAAAGGTAAACGTGTGCCATCGGGAGTGCCGGAGGCGCGTTTTTTCCGCGTCGATCGAGCGGGCTTGCCGACGTTCCACACCACTGAGCTCCGGCGTTCTTACTGGAGCGAAGGTGCGAAAGTACGCTACCCGATGTTGGGAATGGGGAGCTGGCCGCTCGAGACGGGCGTCTTCTTGCCGACCAGGACGTCCCACCATCCGAAGTGAGTCGCAAGCAAATGATCGAGCTCGCGTGTTTCGGGTGACGGATCGGTCTGGCCCGGCAGCGGCAGGCAGTAGGCGGCGTGCGGCGAGGCTTCGAGCATGTACATGACGCCCTGCGAGAAGCCCTTGCCCGCATACGCGATGCAGCCGGCCATCGGCAGCGCCTGCAGATCGTCGAGCGCGTAGGGGATCTTCTCGTCGACGGTCCCCTCGCTGTCCTGGAGCTTGCACTCGATGGCGAACGCCTTGTTGGTCCGCTCGCAGACGCAGAAGACGTCGATGCGCCGGTTCTTGCCGATGATGGTCTTGCCGACGTTGATCTCGCGATAGACCTTCAACGCTCGCGGCGCGAATCGCTGCGAGACGTAGGAGGCAATCAGGTCCGCGTACTCGCCGCCCGTCATGTCTGCGTGCCAATCAGCTCGAGCAGATCGGGACGGCCGACCGGCGGCAGATCGTCGGGCTGACGGCCGGCGCCGAACTGACGAAGCCGCTGAGCGGACCAGCGGACGGCGTCGGGATTGAGATCCGTGCCGATGAAGCGGCGGCCCGACCTGAGCGCGGCCACGCCCACGCTGCCCGAGCCCATGAATGGATCCGCGACGAGGTCGCCGGGACGCGAGCTCTGGTTGACGAGGACCTCCGAGACCTTGACCGGCTTCTCGGCCGGGTAGCCTCGATGGACCCTGGGCGCGCTGATGATGTCCGCGATGCCGAGGTCGTTCAGCCGCCGCTTCCCCTTTTCGAAGAAGAGGATGAACTCGTACAGCGCGCGGTAGTGATACCCCATGCCGATCGTCCGCTTGTCCCACACGAGCGGCTTCCAGAACCGGAACCCGGCTTTCTCCGCCTCCGGCTTCGCGACAAACATCGTCTCGGCGTCGCAGAAGAGGTAGAAGTGGGTGTCCGGCTTGAGGACGCGGAACACTTCCGTGAACAGCTCGCCGAACCTCTCATTCGGAAACACGCGGAACCAGTCGTTGCTCGAGGACTTGCTGTGCTTGAGGCGCGTCGTGGTGCCGACGGCGCGATGCTTTTCGAGCGACTCGTACGCAGGATCGGTGATCACCAGATCGACCGAGCCGGCCGGTTGATGCTTCAGCCACGCGACGGCGTCCTGGGCGGACAGATCGAAGAGGGGGGCGGACACGACTTCTTTGCGCATTTTACTAGGGCTCCGGGCTCCGGGCATTCTCGCGGGGGGGAGTGACAGAGGAGGTCACACGGAGGAGATGATCCGCGGCGGCTGAAGCCGCCGCTCTACGCTCGTAGCGCGCACGCTTCAGCGTGCGCCGAGTTCCGCCGCCCAGTTCAGCACGATCTGCAGCTCGTTGTCGCCCTGCCGGCGGAGCGCGGTTTTTGCCAGGATACGGGCGCCATCGGGGCTGATCTCGAAATCGCCGGCCCCGCGCAGCGACGTCAGCGGCTGCGGTACTCCAAGTCGAAGCGCGGCCGGGCCCGACTGCTGGATCGCGACCGACATGAGCGCTCCGTCGGAGGCGAGGAAGAACAGCTCCCTGCCATCGCGGCGCCATCGGGGGCGCGTGCCTCCGCCGGCCGAAACCTGCCACTTGCCCGCTGCGGGCGGGAACGTCTGCACGTAGACTTCGTTCCTGCCCGATTCGTCCGAGACGTAGGCGACGTAGCGGACGTCGGGAGAGAAGCGCCCGTCCGACTCGTTGAACGATCCGCTCGCGATCGGCATCGGCTTCTTGTCACCCTCGAGCGGCAGCATGAGGAGATCGGATCCGGTCTTGGGCGACATCGCCGAGTACAGAAGCAGGCGGCCGTCGCGCGCCCAGTCGGTCGGGACCGGATATTCCGGCTTGTGCACCGACAGCAGCAGCTCCTCGCTGCCGCCGCCGCTCGCAGCGGTCGTATAGATGTTCATCGAGTCGCCGCGGTCGGATGCGAACGCGATCCGCGTCGCGTCCGGCGACCACACGGGCGATGAATCGCGCGCGCGCCCGAGCGTGACGCGCGAATTGGTTCCCCGCTGCAGCTCG
>DASTDQ010000068.1:0-15560 GCA_035710305.1 Vicinamibacterales bacterium
CGTCTCGATTCCGATGGCACCCGAAGTGGACTCGCTGAATGTCGCGACTGCCGGAGCCATCCTCGTCTATGCTGCACGACGGCTATCGACCCGAAAGGCGTCAGGCGTCAGGCGAAAGGCCCAATGAGCAGCAGCAACCTCTTCGACGACGAGGACGGCGAACCGAGGGCCGGCGAGCGACCACGCACGTCCACTCACGTCGAAAGCGGGACGCCCCTGGCCGAGCGGATCCGTCCACGAACGCTCGACGAGATCGTCGGGCAGGAGGACATCCTGAGCCCCGGCAAGCCGCTGCGCGAGGCGATCGAGCGGGACCTGCTGCAGTCGATCATCTTCTGGGGTCCGCCGGGAACGGGCAAGACGACGATCGCGCGCGTCATCGCGGAGTTGACCGAGGCGCACTTCGTGCCGTTCAGCGCCGTGCTGTCGGGGATCAAAGAGATCAAGGAGGTCATGGCCGCGGCCCAGGACCGCCGGCGGCGGACCGGGCGGCGGACGATCGTCTTCGTGGACGAGATCCACCGCTTCAACAAGGCGCAGCAGGACGCCTTCCTTCCACGCGTCGAGGCGGGAGACATCGTGCTGATCGGCGCGACCACGGAGAACCCGTCTTTCGAGGTCAATGCCGCGCTCCTCTCGCGCTCGAAGGTGTTCGTGCTGCGGCCGCTTACGAGCGAGGCCGTCGAACGGATCCTCGGGCGCGCGCTCGCGGATCCCGAGCGTGGGCTGGGCGCCAGCGGCATCCAGGTCGCGGACGAGGCCGTCGCGGCGATCGCACGCTTCGCCAACGGCGACGCGCGCGCGGCGCTGAATCTCCTGGAGTTCGCTGCTGCGTCCGCGCCGGTGGATCTCGGGACGGGGACCAGGCAGCTCGGCCTGGCGCAGCTCGAGCACTCGATCCAGCGGCGGGCGCTGCTGTACGACAAAGACGGAGAGGAGCACTACAACCTGATCTCCGCCCTCCACAAGTCGATGCGCAACAGCGATCCCGATGCAGCGGTCTACTGGGTAGCCCGCATGCTCGAGGCGGGCGAGGATCCGCTCTACATCGCGCGGCGCCTGGTCCGGTTCGCGTCGGAAGACGTGGGCAATGCCGACCCTCAGGCGCTGACGGTCGCCGTCGCCGCAAAAGACGCGGCGCACTTCATCGGCATGCCGGAAGGGAACACGGCGTTGGCCCAGGCGGCGATCTACCTGGCGACAGCGCCCAAGAGCAACGCCGTCTATACCGCCTACACGTCGGCCGCGGCAGACGCGCACACGCAAGCGGCCGATCCTGTACCGCTGCATTTGCGGAACGCCCCGACCCGGCTGATGAAGCAACTGGACTACGGCAAGGGCTACCAGTACGCGCACGACGAGCCCGACGCCGTTACGGGGATGGAGTGCCTTCCTCCATCGCTGGCCGGCCGGACCTACTACCGCCCCACGGAGCGCGGATTCGAGAAGGAGATCAAGCGGAGGCTGGACTTATGGGAAGAACGAAAAAAGGTCAAAGGTTCGCCGGAGCGCTGACCGCGATCGCGGTCGTAGCGGCCGCGATGCTTTCGGCGCAAACGGCAATCCCAACCCGCGAGGGGCGCGCCGGCGGTCAGGGTCAAGGACAGGGCCGCCGCGGCGGAGGGCCTGCGCCAGACGTCAACGTGCCTTCGAGCCCGGTGACGACTCCCCTGCCGGCGATCTCCGCCGAGATCACCGGACCGGGTCCGATATTCCAGTCGTTGATGGAGCTCAAGCCCGCCGACGACATGGCGCACTTCAAGTACGAGGCTCGCGAATACTTCGTCTCGGGTACGGCCAACGGTCAACCCTACACGACCCGAATCGTCGTGCGGAAGCCGGCCGACACCGCCAGGTTCAGCGGCCTCGTGCTCGCCGAATCGATGCACCCGAGCGGCAACGCCTGGATGTTTCACTTCACCCACGCCTACACGATGACCGCCGGGCATGTTGGCCTCGACATCCTGACGACGACCCACGTTCCGTTTGCGGAGTTCAACGCCGAGCGCTACAAGACCCTCCAGGTCGCGCCGGGACAGGCCGCCGACATCCTTGCGCAGGTCGGCGCGCTGATGAAGTCGAAGCGGCCCGGCAACCCGCTGGCGGCGCTCCCGGTTCGCAGGATGGTGCTCGCGGGCACGTCTGCATCCGCGGCCGCGCTCATCAACTACCTGCCGGCACACATGGTGTACAGGCTGCCGGACATGAAACCGATCTACGACGGTTTCCTGCCCACCAGTACCGGCGCGACGATCCGGCAGATCGACGTGCCCATAATCCAGGTGCCGACGATGACCGAGGTGATGAGCGGAACGGCGACCGCCCGCCAGGACGGCGACGAGGCGGGCAATCAGTTCCGCGTGTATGAATTCCCGGGCATGGCGCACATCGACTCGCGTGATGCCGCAGCCTACTACCCCAACCCGTGCAAGCTGCCGATCAGCCGGTTCCCGCTCGCCGCCTACATGTCGGTCGCGCTCAACCACCTGTGGCTGTGGGTGGACAAGGGCGCCGTGCCTCCTCGCGCCGACCGGATCCTCGTGGACCGCAACGCCGACAACGACGGCTCGCTGATGGCGCTCGACGAGCACGGAAACGCGAGAGGCGGCATCCGCAACGCCTACGTGGACGTGCCGGCGAAGAAGTACGGCGTCCGGAACGAGGGCGCAGTGCCTCCGATTCCGAACGCGCATCCCTTCGTTGCCGTCCGGGGCGAGGCGGCGCAGAATCAACTGTGCGGGCTGGCGGGATACGAAGCGGCCTTCACGCCGGATCAGTTGAGGAAGCTGTACAAGAACAAGGGAGAGTACACGCGCCGGGTCGAGCGAAGCCTCGACGACGCCACGCGAAAGGGCTGGTTCCTGCCGGTCTACCGCGGCGTGGTTCTCGCGGACGCCGCGGCAGTGGAGTTCTGAGCACGGTCCGGCTGAAACCGGACACTACGTACGTCTGAGCATCGATCGTAGTGTCCGGCTTCAGCCGGACTCTTGCGCGCCGTGCCTCACGAGTCCGCGGTCCCAGTTGCTCAATCTCGACGCCGCGTCGTAGGTGGACTGCAGGAACTCGAGGAGAGTCTCGTCGGGCGCCGTGGCGCCAGCGACGCGGTCGTAGGGCAGGACGAACTCGCGGAAGTCCGTGCTGTAGAACGCGCCATCCGGTTGGACCTGCGCGGCCGCAAAGCCGGGCGGCTCCGGGTAGCCGTAGGAGTAGAAAAGCGGGTACGGCAGCGGGCCGCCGCCGGGCCAGAAACCGCAACTGCTGACCTCGTGCGAATAGGCCTCGCGCGTGACCCAGTCGGCCAGGTTCGGGATTCCGCCTGGATGCTCTGGCGCCGGGCGCCCCGAGAAGCGGGTGACTGCGAGATCGCCGCCCCCCCAGAAGAAGTGCACCGGGCTGCATTTGCCGATGAACCGCGACCTGAAGATCTTCAGCACGCGATCGGCCTGCACGAGCACGCGCCAGAACCGCTGCGCGTATTCGGAGTCGTAGGACTTGTGGACCTCGTCTCGATCGAGGGGAATAGCGTCAACCATCTCACTGGGCTTTGGGTTGATGCGGACGTCGATATCGAGCGCGTTCAGCGCTTCGATGACCCGCCCATAGAAGGCCGCCACCGACTGCGGCCGAAGCGGAACGCTCCCCCGTCGGCCGTCGCTCGACCGGATGTCGAGCTGATGGGCAATGAAATCGAACTCCAGCTCGAACGTGCGCTCGCCCTGCGGAATCGGCGACGTCGTCAGCCCTCGCGACGTGACGTAGAACGTCGCGTGCCACGAATGGTTCAGCCACGGCGTCTTGACCAGACGGATCTTCCCGGCGATCTGCAGCCACAGGTGGAGCGTGGCACACGTGTCCTTCCACGCGTCGTACGGGAGATCCGGCCACTGGCCGCGCATGGTCCGCTCAGAACTTGATCTTGTCCAGGAACGCCGTCAGCACGCGATTGAACTCGTCGGGCTTTTCCATCATGAGGAAGTGGCCGGTACCCGCAATCTGCGTGGCCTCGTAGTTCGGGAACAATTCCTTGACCGCCCCGACCTCTGGCACCTGCGCCGTGCCCGCGTAGACGGCCAGCGCAGGCGCCGACGTCACCTCGGCGGTCCGGATGGCCGGGTCGAACACCGCCTCGAACGCGCCAGCCGCCGTGGCTTCCGGCGCTTTCAGCATCATCCCCAGAATCTGCTGCTGGAGCGCGGGAGGCGTCTGTGGCGTGAACATCGACCGGATCATGTTCTCGCGAAACTTCAATCCCTCCGGCCCTGTCATGACGGGCGGCTTCTGCCCGGCCGGCAGCCCGAACTTCCGCAGATCGAGGGGGCCGTCCACGGCAACCAGCCCGGCCACCCGCTTGGGATACAGCCTCGCGTACTGCCGGATCACCGGCGCCCCCATGCTGTGACCGACGAGGACCACCCGCTCCGCCCTGGCGTCGTCGCGCACCGCCTCGACCGCGCGGGCGAAGAGGTCCATCGAGAACTTCCCGTCCTTCGGGGATCCGCTCTGTCCGTGTCCCGGGAGGTCGAGGGTGACGACACGGTACTTGCCCGCGAACGCAGGCACCTGCGCCGCCCACGACGACGAGTCGCACGTCCAGCCGTGGACGAACACGAGCGTCGCCTTGCCCTTGCCCGTCGTTGACGAATGAATCCGGATGCCGTCAACCGACGCGGCCGGCAGCGGCGCCGCGAGCGTTATCGCAATGACGAGAGCGAAGAGCAGCCGTCGCATGAAGCCTCCTTGTGGCACCTAGATTCTTTGAAAGTTCTTTTCGACCTCGCGCCGCGTCAAGCGAAGCATGACGGGCCGCCCGTGGGGGCAGATCGTCGAATAGGCCGTCGCGCGAAGCTCCTCCAGGATGTGCGCCATCTTCTCCATCGTCAGCGGGTCGTTGGCCTTCACCGCGGCGTGGCAGGCCGTCGTGGCCGCGATGCGCTTGATCGCATCCTCCACCGTTGACGCCCGATCGAGCCCCTCGAGATCCTCGGCCAGCGACCTGAGCGCGGCCTCGCACTGCTGGCGCGTCAGCAGCGCCGGAAACGCCGACACGCGCAACGCGTCGCCGCCAAACTCCTCGAGCTCGAAGCCAAGGCGCTCGAGGTCGGCCGGGCGCGACACCAACGCCTGTCGCGCCGCCGACGACATCTCGACCACCATCGGCTGCAGCAGGCGCTGGCTCTCCAACCTACCACGTGTGAGCCGCTCGGTGATCCGCTCGAACAGCACGCGCTCGTGCGCCACATGCTGATCGATGATGGCAATGCCATCCTCGTCCACGGCGATGATGAAGGTGTCCCTGAACTGGCCGAGGGGCATGAGGGGTTTGATACTCGGTGCGAACCCTGCTTCGCCTGTCGGTGCGGCAGCTGCGATTCCGCTGACGCCTGTGGGTGCGAACCCCGCTTCGCTCATCGGTGCGCCAGCAACCCAACGGCTGGGAACGACGGCCGAGTAGGCATGAGGCAGCGGCAGCGTCGTCGCCTGCGCCTGCCCTGCCTGCGCCGGGGCGAGCTGCAGCTCGGGGGCGGGGCCGCGGCCCAGCGCGTCGCCGAGGGCGCGCCGCACGATCTCGTGGACGAACGACTGATCCCGGAACCGGACCTCGGCCTTCGTCGGATGCACGTTCACGTCCACGGCGTCCGGCGGCATCTCGATGAACAGGTGCACTTCCGGACTGCGCTCCTTGATCGAGGCAACGCTGTAGGCGTCGATGATGGCGTGCGCGATCGTCCGGTCCTTGACGATTCGCCGGTTGATGAACACATGCTGCGGCCCGCGAGTCGGCCCCTGCTCGGCCAGCGCTGCAACGAAGCCGACGATCTTGACGTCACCGCTGACCCGCTGGAGGTCCACGAGATCGCTCCGCTCGCCGTACAACTGGTACAGCCGATCGCGCAGCCCGGCCACGGGCGGACACTGGAGCACTTTTCTGCCGGAGTTGGTCAGCGTGAACCCCACTTCCGGGTAGCACAGGGCGAGCTGCGTGACGACGCGCGACACTTGCGCGGCCTCGGCCGCGTCCGACTTCAGGAATTTGCGGCGCGCTGGCAGGTTGTAGAAGAGATCGGCGACCTCGATCGACGTCCCTTCCGGCAGTCCGGCTTCGACGACCGACTCAATCGTGCCGCCGTTGACGCGAACCTCGGTACCGGAATTCTCGCCCCGGGCCCGCGATCGGAGGGCGAAGTGCGAGACCGACGCGATGCTGGGCAGCGCCTCGCCCCGGAAGCCGAGCGTGGCGATCCGGCCCAGGTCATCGGCCTTGCGGATCTTGCTGGTCGCGTGGCGTTCGATCGCCAGCCGCGCGTCCTCCGGTCCCATCCCCTCGCCGTCGTCATCGACGCGAACCAGCCTCTTGCCGCCGAACTCGGCGGTGACGACGATGCGCCGCGCCCCTGCGTCGATGGAGTTCTCGATCAGTTCCTTGACGACGGACGCGGGCCGCTCGACGACCTCTCCAGCAGCGATCTGGTTCGCAAGGTCCGCGGGCAGCTGGCGAATCTTGCCCATACGTCATTCAACCACGAAGGCCACTAAACGCGTCACGCACGCCAACCACAGAGTCACAGAGGACACAGAGACGTGAATGCTTGCTCTGTGTTCTCTGAGCCTCTGTGGTTAACGTCCGTGTCAGTCCGATCAGATCCACTTGTTGAAACGAAAGAGCCCCAGCATGGCCAGGCTGATTCCCGCCATGATCCCCCCGACCCAGAGAAACTGCACGCCGTCCCCGCCCGGGAAGTGCGGAAGCTGGATGTTCATGCCCCACATCCCGGTCAGCACCGTCAGCGGCAGGAAGATCGTCGACATGACGGTCAGCACCTTCATGATCTGGTTCAACCTGTTCGAGACGCTGGCCAGGTTGACCTCCAGCACCCCCGTCATGCGGTCCTGGAACAGCATCGCTTCTTCAGACAAGCGGACGAGGTGGTCGTACACGTCGCGAAAACGAAACGCCATCTCGTCGGAGATCGCCGGAAACTCCCGCCGGGCAAGCCGGCCGACCGCGTCGCGTTGTGGAATCAGCACCCGGCGCATGGTCGCCAGCTCGCGCTTGACCTTCAACACCTGTTGAACCATCTGCGTCCGGCCGGCCATCGAGTGCTCTTCGAGCTTCTCGATGCGATCTTCGAGCGCCTCGGCCACCGGGCGATAGTTGTCCACCATCGTGTCGATGATGCGGTGCAGCAGCGCGACGGGGCCCTCCGAAAGGACGCGCGCGTGCTGGTTGCACACCTCGCGCAGCCGGGAGATGCTGCGCGAACGGCCGTCGTGTACGGTGACGAGAAAATTCCGCCCGAGAAAGAAGTCGACGTCTCGCGTAGAGAAGCGCCGGGTGCTCTCCTCGGCGTCGATTCCGTGCAGCACGAGGTACAGGTACTCAGGATATGGCTCGACTTTCGGAAACTGCAGCGCGCTCCGCGCGTCGTCAATCGAGAGAGGGTGGAACTTGAAGAGATCACTCAGCAGACGGAACTCGTCGTCGCCGGGCGCCGACAGGTCGAGCCAGAACGTGACGCCCGAGGTTGCCTCGAGCCACTCCCGTTCCACCGTTTGTGTCAGCTTCGTCTCGCCGCCCTCGTGAACGTAGACGGAGACCATGCGTTAATGCCGCGGTGAGGAGGGCGTCCTCACTCCTCCACTTTCGCAGCCAGGGCCGCCTGCGCGGCCGCCAGCCGGGCCACGGGCACGCGATAGGGCGAGCAGCTGACGTAGTCGAGGCCGACTCTCTCGAAGAAGTGAATCGACGCCGGATCGCCGCCGTGCTCGCCGCAGATGCCGAGCTTCAGTCCGGGCTTCGTCTTGCGCCCTTTCGTCACCGCGATGTCCACCAGCTGGCCGACTCCCGTCTGGTCGATCGTCGCAAACGGGTTCTTCTTCACGATCTCGAGCTCCGAGTACTTCGGGAGGAACGAGCCGGAATCGTCGCGCGACATCCCGAGCCCGGTCTGGGTGAGGTCGTTGGTGCCGAAGCTGAAGAAGTCTGCCGACTGGGCGATCTCATCGGCAGTCAACGCCCCGCGCGGAATTTCGATCATCGTGCCGACCAGGTAATTCAGCTTGACCTTCCGTTCGGCCTGCACCTCGCGCGCCACCTGGTGAACCACCTCGATCTGCAGGTCGAGCTCCTTCTTGAACGCCACGAGCGGAATCATGATCTCGGGCCGGACTTTAATCCCTTCCTTCTGGACTATCGCCGCGGCCTCGAAGACGGCGCGGGCCTGCATCGCCGAAATCTCGGGGTATCCGATGCCGAGACGGCAGCCCCGGAAGCCGAGCATCGGATTGGCCTCGTGGAGCTGGTTGACGCGTGCCTCGATGGCGTCAGCGGCGACCCCCATGCTCTCCGCGAGATCTTTCTGCTGCTCGGGCGTATTGGGCAGGAACTCGTGCAGCGGCGGATCGAGGAAGCGGATGGTCGCCGGATAGCCGTCGAGCGCGCGGAAGATGCCGGCAAAGTCGTCCCGCTGGAACGGAAGGATCTTCGCCAGTGCCGCCTTCCGCGCCTCGGTCGTCTCGGCGAGGATCATCTCGCGCATCGCGTCGATGCGATCCCCCTCGAAGAACATGTGCTCGGTGCGGCACAAGCCGATGCCGACCGCGCCGAACGCGATCGCCTGCCGCGCCTGCTCGGGCGTATCGGCGTTGGTGCGGACGTTCATCCGCGTCGCCTCGTCACACCACTTCATGAGCTGCTGGAAGCTCCTGAACTTCTCGGTCTTCCGGGCCGACGCGTCTCCGTCGATGAGGCCGGCAACGATCTCCGACGACGCCGTCTTGACCTGGCCCGCGTAGACCTTTCCCGCGGTCCCATCGATCGACATCCACTCGCCCTCCTTGAACGTCCGGCCGTCCACGGTGACCGCGCGAGCCTGATAGTCCACATCGACGGCCGCGGCGCCGCACACGCAGACCTTCCCCATCTGCCGGGCCACGAGCGCCGCGTGCGACGAGACTCCGCCTCGCGAGGTGAGAATGCCCTCCGCCGCGATCATGCCGCGGAGATCCTCGGGCGACGTCTCGACCCGGACCAGGAGGACCTTCTCGCCCTTGTCCTCCGCCGCCACGGCTCGCTCGGCATTCAGGTAGATCCGGCCCGAGGCGGCGCCCGGACCGGCGGGAAGACCGGTCGCGATCGCCTTCGCCTTCTTGAGATCAGCCGTATCGAAGACGGGCGCGAGGAGCTGCTCGAGCTGGTCGGCCGGATTGCGCAGGATGGCCGTCTTCCAGTCGATCAGCTTCTCCTTCTGCATGTCCATCGAGAACTTGAGCGCGGCCATCGCCGTGCGCTTGCCGTTGCGCGTCTGCAGCATGTAGACGACGCCGTCCTCGATCGTGAACTCGAAGTCCTGGACGTCCCTGAAATGCCGCTCCAGCGTCTGGCGGATGCGCTCCAGTTCCTGGTACGCCTTCGGCAGATGCTTCTTCAGGTCGGCCACCGGCTCCGGCGTACGCACACCGGCCACGACGTCTTCGCCCTGCGCGTTGATGAGGAACTCCCCGTAGAACTCTTTCGCCCCGTTGGCCGGGTTGCGCGTGAACGCGACGCCCGATCCGGACGTGTCGCCCGTATTCCCGTACACCATCGCCTGCACGTTGACCGCGGTACCCCATTCGCTCGGAATGTTGTACTTGCGGCGGTAGACGATGGCCCGGTCGTTCATCCAGGAACCGAACACGGCGCCGACGGCGCCCATCAACTGGTCCCAGGGCGAGGCGGGGAACTGCTTGCCGGCGCGATCCTTGACGAGGGCCTTGAAGCGGGCGACGAGTTCCTTCAAATCGTCGACCGTGAGCCTGGTGTCCTCGATGCCCTCGTGATGGCGCTCGTGCTTGAGCGTCTCGATGACGGTCTCGAACGGCTCGTGATCCTCGTCCGGGCGCTTCTGCACGCCGAGCACCACGTCGCCGTACATCTGCACGAAGCGCCGGTAGCAGTCCCAGGCAAAGCGCGGGTTGCCGGTCTTCCTGGCGAGCGCCTCGACCGTCTGATCGTTCAGTCCGAGATTGAGGATGGTGTCCATCATGCCCGGCATCGAGTCGCGCGCGCCGGACCGCACCGAGACGAGCAACGGGTCCTTCAGATCGCCGAACGTCTTCCTCGTCTGCTTCTCGATGGCGGCGATGCCAGCCTTCATCTGGCCCTGGAGCGCCGATGGATACGAGCGCTTGTGAGCGTAGTAGTGCGTGCAGACCTCGGTTGTGATCGTGAAGCCGGGGGGGACCGGCAGTCCGATGCGGCACATCTCGGCGAGGTTCGCCCCCTTGCCGCCGAGCAGCGGCTTCATCGTGCCGTTGCCGTCGGTCTTCTTGCCAAAGAGATAGACATGCTTACCCGCGGCCTTGCGGGTGGTCTTCGTCACAGCCCTCTTCACAGACTTCTTCACAGCCTTCTTCGCCATTCGGTTCGGTCTCCCCTACGGGGTCGCGAGTCATTTAAGGAGGACACTGCGGCAGCACGTACTCCAAAGCGCAGTGTCCTCTTTAAATGACCCCCGACCCCATTTACTCCGTCACGATCTCCGAGATATCCGCGATCTCGAGAATCAATCCCCGCAGCGACGCCACGAGCCCGAGACGGGCCGCGCGCACGCGCTCGTCCTCGGCCATCACGAGCACGTCGTCGAAGAACTTCGCCACGACGGGCTGAAGCGCCGCGATCCCGTTGAAGGCGTCGCCGTAATCACCCCGCGCTGCCGCCGTCCGAATCCCGGCGGCACTGCCGTCCAGCGCCGACGCCAGCGCCTGCTCGGCGGGCTCCGTCAGCAGGCTGCGGTCTCGACCGGCCGAATCGGGAACGGCCACACCCTTCGAGATGTTCTTGACGCGCTTGAGCAGCGTCGCTACTCCGAGCAGCGCCTGGGATCCCGCCATGCGTGAAAGCGCTTCCAGCTTGCGCCGCGCGTCGAGCGGGCTGACGGCTTCAAGCCCTCCATGCATCACGGCGCGTATGCTGCGCACGTCGAAGCCGCGCTGCTCCAGCAGGTACGCCAATCGATCCGACATGAACGCATGGAGCGGACCCGCAGACTCGCCAACACCGCCGAAAGGAACGGCAGCTTGAGCCAGGAGGCGGCCAAGTGGCAGCCGTAGCTCGAGACCGGTCAGCTCCGGCAAGTCGGCCAGGATCTTCACGGCGCCCTGGGCCAGCCGCCGGAGTCCCAGAGGATCGCGAGAGCCGGTCGGGCGCTCGCCAGCCCGGAACATCCCGACGACCGAGTCGAGCTTGTCGGCCAGAGACACCGACGCCCACGTCACGGCCGCGTCGCCCAGCTGCGCCCGCGACGGAGGAGACTCGGCCTCCACGCCGACCGGCATGTAGTGGTAGTAGATCGCCTTCCACACGTCCTCGGGCAGGCCTTCCTCGCGGGCGTAGATTCCGCCCATGGTCCCCTGGAGCTCGGTCATCTCCCGGACCATGCCGGTCGCCAGGTCGGTCTTGCACAAGCGGCCCGCCTGCTCTGCCCGCGGCGCCGCGTCAGGCCGCCCGAACAGGTCCTCCGCGATCCAGGCCGCCAGCGCCGACACACGATCTGCCTTCTCGCGATAGCTCCCGAGCTTCTTGTGGAACAGAATCGTCGACAGCCGCTCGATGCGCGACTCGAGGGTGGACTTGCGGTCCTCGTCCCAGAAGAAGCGCGCGTCCCGGAGCCTGGCGATGAGCACCCGCTCGCAGTTGCGTGCGATGAGCTCCGGCCGCTCGACCTGCACGTTGGTCACGGCCAGGAACGCCGGCTTCAGCCGTCCTTCGTCGTCAACGACGGGGAAGAAGTGCTGATGGTGAATCATCGTCGTCGTGAGCACTTCCTCCGGGAGCTGGAGGAACTCCACCGGGATGTGCCCCGCGATGACTGACGGGTACTCGACGAGGTCGGGCACTTCCTGGAGCAGCGTGGCGTGCGCGGCGGCGAGCCCCACGCGCGCGCCGAGCTTGCGCGCGTGCGTTTCGAGCTCCAGGCGGATGCGCTGTTCGCGCTCGGCGCGATCGAGAATGACGAAGTTTTCGAGCAGCCGCCCCTGGTAGTCCTCGAAGGTCTTCACCTTGATCGCGCGCCCCGCCCGCCCGCTCGTCGTCAGGAAACGGTGGCCGTAGGTATTCGGCCCGGAACGGATGTCCTGGACCGTCGGACCCTGAGCGATCTCGGTTCGACGAATCACGAACGGGACGACGCGGCTGCCGTACAGGAGGACGATCCAGCGGATCGGCCGCCCGAACAGCAGGTCGCCCTTCCCGTCCTCGAGGTATGCGTCCCAGCGCATCTGCCGCGGGAACGCGAGGTCGCGCAGCAGCCCGGTCATGATCTCCGCCAGCACGTCAACCGTCGCCTTGCCGCGGTGCTTGACCCGATACGCCAGGTACGTCCCCTTCGGCGTCGTGTGCCGTTCGAGCGCGCCGACCTCGACCTCGTACTTTTTCGCGAATCCGGTGGCAGCCGGCGTCGGCTGGCCGTCGGCCGCGAAGGCCGCTGACTCCGGAGGGCCGGTGACCAGCTCCTCGAAGTCGGTCTGGCGCTCGGCGAGCTTCGCGACGCGTGCGGTCAGGCGCCTGGGCGTGCTGTAGGTTTCGGTCGGGCCCTCGCTCGTCAGCCTGAACTGCTTCAGGCGCGCATCGAGGTGGCGTCCAAGCTGCGACGTCAAGTCGGGCAGCCAGCTCGCCGGGATCTCCTCGCACCCGATCTCGATCAGCAGCTCGCGGTCCATGCCTGTCATCGCGACTCACCCGCCGGCGCTTCCTCTCCGACGTAGGCCTTCGCGATCCGGACCGCCAGCTGGCGGATGCGGAGCACATAGGCCGTCCGCTCGGTGACGCCGATGCTTCCGCTCGAGTCGAGGATGTTGAACAGGTGCGAGCACTTCAGGCAGTGCTCGAGCGCGGGCCAGACGAGCCCGGAAGCCAGGAGCCTGTCGGCAAAATCGAACGTCTTGTCGAACAACTCGCGATGAAGCGCGGCAAACGCCTCGCCGGACATGTCTACTTGTCCGAACGCGTACTTCGACTGTTCGACTTCCTCTTGCAGGCGCACCTCGCCGTACTTCACGCCGCCGCCCCACTCGAGGTCGAACACGTTGTCCACCCGCTGCAGGAACATCGCGATCCGCTCGAGGCCGTACGTGATCTCGCACGAAATGGGCGAGAGATCGATCCCGCCGACCTGCTGGAAGTAGGTGAACTGCGTGATCTCGAGGCCGTCGAGCATCACCTGCCACCCGATGCCCCACGCGCCGAGCGTCGGCGATTCCCAGTTGTCCTCTTCGAAGCGGATGTCGTGCTGACGCGGGTTGATGCCGCAGGCCTCGAGGCTGTCGAGGTAGAGCTGCTGGACCTCGTCCGGCGACGGCTTGAGGATGACCTGATACTGGTGGTGCTTGAAGAGCCGGTTCGGGTTCAGGCCGAAGCGGCCGTCGTCGGGCCGGCGCGACGGCTGCACGTACGCCACGCTCCAGGGCTTGGGACCGAGGACCCGGAAGAGCGTCTCCGGATGCGACGTTCCGGCGCCGACCTCGAGGTCGAGGGGCTGCTGCAGCAGGCACCCGTGGGACGCCCAGTATCCGGACAGCTTGAGAATCAGATCTTGAAACGTCACGCTCGGCTCATTCAGGCGTGACGCCTCAGGTCACGAAGGACGCGGTCCGACTTCAACGTCTTCTCCAGGTGCGTGGTGATGAGCGCGCGATGCACGCCTTCCAGCTCCCTCAATGCCTTCCGATCGATCGACAGCCTCGCCACGTCCTGAGGCGCGACGGCGCGCGATCCGGCCAGAAAGGCTTTGGCCGCGTCGGACAGGCTCCCCTGCGACTCGGGGTACACCCCCTGCAGCCTGAGGAGCCAGTATTCGAAGTACCGGGCCAGCGGCTCGACCGGCGCGCCGGCCGACAGCGCGTCCAGCATCGACGCCCCCAGCCGATACAGCCGATCGTCGGCGTCCGCTTCCTGCGCCCACTCGTCGAGCAGCTCCGCGAAGTAGCTCACGTGCCCGAGCGCGTCCTGGCTGTCGAGATTCAGGGGCGAGCGGCGGGTTTCCGCGTAGTTGAGGCCCACCAGCTCCCGGCGCTCCTTCTCGAAGTAGGCGACCGTCACCTCAGTCAGCGGTTCGAGCGCGCCGGTGAAACGCGATCGGGGCCGCCGGGCGCCCTTGGCCACTCCACGCTTCTTCCCCCGATCTCTGGTCAGGAAGACCACGATCCGATCGGCCTCACCGAGCTTGTAGGTTCGAAGAACCAGGGCGTCTGCTGTGTAGAGCGGCACTGACGCGCACTATTTTATGTCGGCCCAGCGTCTTTCACGCTTTTCAGGCCAGGTACCGGGCAAAGACGGTGGCAAGCCCCAGAAACGAGAAGAACCCGAACATGTCCGTCATCGTCGTGATGAACACCGACGAGGCCAGCGCGGGATCGACGTTGGCGGCTCGCAACCCGAGCGGTACGAGCGTGCCGGCCGTGGCGGCCACGAACATGTTGATGATCATCGCCAAGCCCAGCAGGAGTCCGAGTACTGGATTTCCTCGCCACACCCAGACGACGACGGCCGCGAGGGCCCCGAGCGCGACGCCGTTGCCGACGCCCACGAGGGCCTCCTTCAGAAGCGCTTTCTTCGAGTTGCCCCACGTCAGCTCGCCAAGCGCAATCCCGCGGACGATGACGGTCAAGGTCTGCGTACCGGCGTTGCCTCCCATGCCCGCGACGATCGGCATGAAGACGGCCAGCGCGGGGAACAGGCCGATGGTGCCTTCGAACAACCCGACGATCGAGGCCGCCAGAAACGCGGTGACCAGGTTGACCCCGAGCCACGGCAGACGCTTTCGAAGGGATTCGGCGGCCGGCGTGAACGCGCGCTCGTCGCCCGCCACGCCGGCGAGCCGGTAGATATCCTCGGTCGCCTCGTCCTTGATGACGTCGATCACGTCGTCAACCGTGATGATGCCGACGAGCTTGTTCTCGGCGTCCACGACCGGAATCGCCAGCAGGTTGTAGGCGGCGACCTGCCGCGCGACCTCCTCCTGATCCATGTCGGCGCGGGCGCTGATCAAGTCCGCCGTCATGATCCGCTTGAGCGGCGTATCCGGCGCCACGAGCAAGAGACGCCTCAGCGAGACGACGCCGACGAGGTGACGCCGCTCGTCCACGACGTAGAGGTAGAAGACCATCTCCACGTCGCGATTGCTCTGGATCTCCGTGATGGCTTCGCCGACCGTCATGTCCTCGACCAGGGCAAAGACGTTCGGGTTCATGATGCGGCCGGCAGTGCGCTCGGCGTACTCGAGCAGGTTCTCGACGACCCCGGATTCCTTGGGCCGCATCAGATGCAGGACTGCGGCCGACAGCTCTTCCGGCAGGTTGTCGATGAGCGCGGCGGCGTCGTCCGATGGGATTTCGAGCGCCAGCTTGGCGATCTCTTCCGCCGAGCGCGTCGCCAGCAGTGCCGCGCCTGCCTCGGGCCCAAGCTCCGACACCGCTTCCATGGCCAGGCGGCCGTTCCTGTCTGCCAGCAGGCTGAAAGTGGCCTCGCGGTCCTTGTCCTGGAGGTCGCCGAAGATCTGGGCGAGGTCGGCCGGGTGCTGCTT
>DASTDQ010000069.1:0-5105 GCA_035710305.1 Vicinamibacterales bacterium
GACGCCTCGAGGATGAAGCTCGAGGCGGATCTCGGCTTGATGGAGGGCCAACCGGTTGCGCGGGACGAGCGCGGCCGGACCTGGACCTATCGCCTGCGCCACCCGACGCAGGATCGGGTTCGAACGGTGCTCAGGCATCCATTCGTCGAGGACACCGCGAGGATCGATGCCGCGCGCCTGGAGATCGTGGACTGACACCGAGAGCCGGGTAGCGGAGGCGGTCGGGACATAATGGCGTTGTCCCTTGTCCATAGTCCTTGGTGCCTGGTCCGTCCTTTTGTCCCTGGTTCCTGGTCCACTGCGGACCAAAGGACAAAGGACCATTGGACGGACCAACGGGCCACGAACGAAGGACCAGGGACTTGCGCGCCGCAACGATCCAAAGAGCGCGCATGCGCTCGGCGTCGCCCTTGCGCTCGCGGCGGCGCTTCACAAGCTCGTGCACGCCGCGGTACCGGTCAACGACGACTTCATGCACCTGACGTACTCGCGTCAGCTGCTTGCCGGCGAGTGGCCGGTCCGCGACTTCTTCGATTACGGCATGAGCCTGATGTACACGATCAGCGCTCTGGCTCAGCTCGCCTTCGGTTACCGCCTCCTGTCGGAGGGCATCGTGGTCGCCGTGATGGTGGGTATCAGCACCTTTCTCGTCTACGACATCAGCCGCCGCGCCACCGGCTCCACCGCGGCCGCCGTCCTGGCGGCCCTCTTGCTCGTCGTCTCCGTGCCGCGCGGCTACGCGTATCCCAAGTGGATCGTCTACGCCGCGGCTGCGTCCTTGTGGTGGCGCTACGTCTGGGAGCCGGGCCGCGGCAGGGCCCTGGCCCTGGGCGTCTGGACGGCGGTCGCCTACTACTGGCGTCCAGACCACGGCGCCTACGTCGCCATTGGTGTGGTTTCCGCGATGCTTGCGGCACACGGCGTCAGCGCCCTCACCCTGATGCGATCTCTCCAGATCGGCGTCGTCGCTGTCGCGCTGGCGGCGCCGTCCGTGGTGTACTCAGCGACGCAGAGCGGCGGGATCGTGGCGTTCGTCCAAAGCGGGATCAACTCCGCCGTCGGGGAACACCTCGGCACGGGGCAGGCCATTCCGCGATGGACGATTTCTCGCCCGAGCGACATTCTCAGCGTCGATCCGGCCGAGAAGTACGCACCAACCATCGGCATTCGCTGGACGAAGGGCAGTTCGGCCGAATCGCGCCAGCAGGTGCTCCAGCAGTACGGCTTGACGACCGTATCGGTCCGGGACGACGTCACTCAGAGCGTGCGCCTCTCCGAGCGATCGGTCCGCGGGTTGCGCGAGCTGATGGGCGAGCCGATCCTCGAGGACACCGACGGCGTAGACCGGGCGGCGGGCCGCGTGTCTTCCTCGACCTGGCCGGCCTCGCAGCGATGGCGATTCAACTGGTGGTGGCTCAGGGTCAGGGTGCTGCCGGGACTCGACGACCAGGCCGCGGCAGGCGAAGCGGCCACCCTTCTGCTGATCGCGGTGCCGCTCATTGCGGTGGGTGCGTCCGTGTGGCTCGGTCAGTACCTGCCGGTCCAGGTCGGGCGTCTGCCGCTGGCGGCGTTCGCTGTGTTCGCCCTGGTCGTCGATTTCGGACTGCTCAGGACGCCCTTCAGCGTCCGTGCGGCAGAGGCCGTTGCGCTGCCCGCGATCG
The DNA here is from genome assembly GCA_035710305.1 of Vicinamibacterales bacterium. Lineage (GTDB taxonomy): Bacteria > Acidobacteriota > Vicinamibacteria > Vicinamibacterales > UBA2999 > Gp6-AA40. The sequence continues at coordinate 1,662 of DASTDQ010000069.1, forward strand.
CCTTTGGCCTGTTGATGGCGACGTCTTTCCGGATCGCGCGAATCCACCACGGATGGCGGCGTTGGCCGGCTGGTGCGGCGGCGGCCGTTCTCACGCTCCTGGTGCTCAAAAGCCTCGCCGGCGCGGGTCAATCCGGCGAGCGAATCCGCTGGCTGGCGGGCGACGGCAATGTCGAGCGGGCCCGGATCGCCTGGGCCGACGCCTCGAGCCGGCTCGGATCGTCGCCGCCCATCGAGCACTGGCGGGAGCAGGGAGGGAGCACGCTGCGCCTCGCGGTCTACGCCCACGACTGCCTGTCCTCGTCCGACCGGATCTTCGTGAACTGGTTCGCTCCGGATATCTACTACTACGCCGATCGGCTCATGGCCGGACGTCAACTGTTCTTTCCTCCCGTCCTCGGCGCGCTGGCGCACGAGCGGCGGATGGAACAGGAGAAGTTCGAACGAATGCCCGCACAGATGGTCTTCCTGAGATCGATGGCCGACAACGCCGCGGAGAAGACGTTTCCGGAGTTCGTCGAGATCTTCGCTCGTGACTATCGCGTCGCGGGCGTCATCGGCGACGACGGCGAACGCTATTCGATTCTGGTCAGGAAGGATCGCGTGCCGGTCCGCACGTACCGCGACTCCGGGTGGCCGTGCTACCGGTAGGCCCTGCCCCCTGCCCCTGCCCCCTGCCCCCTGCCCCCTGATCCCTGCTTCAGCTATCCTGTGGCGGCCGGGCGATGGGAATTTACCGGTTCGTGCTCGCGGCCCTCGTGGTGCTCTTTCACTTTGGAGGGCTGGGCTGGATCGTCGGCCGGATGGCCGTCTTCGCCTTCTACTCGGTCAGCGGGTTCCTCATCTTTCAGGTGCTCGACCGCGTCTACCTGAACGAGCCGCGCGGGTCCTGGCGCTTCCTCTTCAACCGGTTCGTGCGGCTGGCGCCGCTGTACCTGGCCTACACGGTGCTGACGCTTCTGATGGTCCGGCTGCTTGGTCCTGCGTTGTATATGAATCCCGGCGGAGGGAGCGCGATTCTGGCCGGAATGGATCGAAGCACGCTCGATCTGCTTTTCAACGGCACGACGCTCGCTCCCCGGCTCGCGATCGACGGCTTCATGCCGGTCCTCGTATTCGAACCGCTGCTGATTCCCCAGGGATGGTCGATCGGGGTCGAGGCGTCGTTCTACCTCCTCGCGCCGCTCGTGGTGCTCTCGACGAGACGCCGCACCTGGGGCATGGCGATCTGGATTGCGGCTGGGGTGGCGGCCTTCGTCTGGGGTGTTCGCGTTGCCGGCGCCGACCTCGAGAGATTTCAGATTCTCGTCTACAAGAACGCGTTTGCCAGCGTCGTCGCCTTCTTTGTCGGCGGCCTCTTTTACTACCTGCGCCGCCAGTGGGGGCAGCCGCTGCCGTTCTTGCTCGTCCTGGTCCTGGTCGCGGCCTGGGTGGGGACGGTGGCCGTTCCGGCGCTCGACTTGAGCGAGGGCATGCGGTCGGCCCGCTCGTTCACCGAGTACCTGTGGCTGACGGTGCTCGTCGCGGGGCTGGTGGCGTTGACGAAAGTCGAGCGCTTGCGGGCCCTTGACGTGGCTGGCGGCAATCTCTGCTACGGCGTCTACTTGAACCACTTCCTGGTCGCGGGGCTGCTCTTGAGTACCGGTGCGGGTCGTTACCTGGGCTCGCCCGGAACGCTTGCGTTCGGGGTGGCCGTCCTCGCCGGTTCCGTCGCGATGGCGGGACTGACCTACCTACTCGTCGAACGCCCGTTCGACCGCGTGCGGGCACGCGTTCGCGGCGATGTCGTGCCGCAGACCGCGCCGTCGCGGCGCCAGAAAACGTGGCGACCCCAGGCGGCCATCGTCGCAGGCGCCGCAATCCTCGCGCTCTTTGCCCATCCAGCCGGCCTCGCCGTCGGGTACGTCAACCGGCCGCCCGCCGCCGATCTCGCGCCGTCGCCCGTTTTCAACGTCCGGTGGCGGGAGGGGGTCACTGATGGCGACCGGGCCCGCTTCGAGACCGAGCTGGGGCTGATTGAATCGAGGCGGGAGCCGATCGAATTGGGGAAGCAGCTCACCGACCGCCAGCTGAGAACCTGGAAGTATCGACTGCTGGCTCCGACACAGGACCGCGTCCGCGCGATCCTCCGGCACGAGGCGGTCGAGGACACGGCGGGAATCGATCGGGAGCATCTTGTCATTCAGTAGGCAGTAGAATCCCCCGATGCTCCGGCGACTATTGCGCCGAATCCGCGCCTTCTTCTCTGTACCCGCATCCGAAGCCCAGATAGAGGACCTCTCGCGCCGGCTGGATCGCATCGAGCACCAGCTCGGCGTGGTGGAGAAGGTGTGGCAGCGCACGCGGCATCTCGAGCCCGCCGTCCAGGCGCTCCTGCGGGCGGAATATCTCGACGCCGAGGCGCTGCCGTACCCGGAACGGCTGATGGCGCGTCGCTTCAGGATCAGCTCGCAGAACCAGGAAGACGGCCTGACACTGGCGTTGCTGAACGAGACCGGGGTCAGCAGCTGCCGTTTCGTCGAGATCGGTTCCGGGCTGAGCGGCGGGAACTCCGCGTTTCTGGCCCGTGAGTGCGGCTGGTCGGGGCTCATGGTGGACGGGCACGCCGATCACATGGTGCAAGTAGGGCGGCGGTTTCCGACCGCAAAGGCCGTGTGCGCCTGGGTCACTCGCGAGAACATCAACGAGATCATCACGTCCAACGGGCTGGCCGGCGAGGTCGACTTCTTCAGCCTCGATCTCGACGGCAACGACTACTGGATCTGGGAAGCGATGACCGCCTGTTCCCCGCGGGTCGTGGTGCTCGAGTACAACTCGATGTTCGGCGCCGACCGCTCGGTCACGGTTCCGTACGACGCGGCGTTCGATCGCCGCCGGCACGGGCTTTACTACGGCGCGTCGCTCGCGGCGCTGACGCGGCTGAGCAGCCGCAAGGGCTTCCGCCTGGTCGCGGTGGAACCCACCGGCGTCAATGCGTTCTTCCTTCGCAACGACCTGGCGGCGCACATCCCCGCCTGCGACGCTCGCCATGCGTTCCGGCTGCTCGAAAAATACGACGTGCTCACGCAGCGCGGCGAGGACGTCTTCCGCTACGCCGCCGAGAACGCACTGCCGCTGGTCGAGATCGGCTAGCGCTCCTTGGTCCTTGGGCCTTGGTCCTTGGTGCTTCGTCCGTTCCCGGTCCTACGTCCTTGGTCCCCCGCGGTGGACCGAGGACTTGGGACAAAGGCGGGACTGGACTGAGGACCTGGGACCAAGGCCGGACCAGGGACCAAGCACCAGGCACCCAGGACGAAAATGACGCGCAATGCGTTGCGGCTGCGTTCCCGTATGCTGTACACTGTGCAGCGTTTGTACGCGTCCAGTGGCCTTCCGGGGTGAGTGAGGACATCCCGTGGTCAGCTGATGAGCGGTGTCAAATCCGAACCTGCCTTCCTGCTCATCC
>DASTDQ010000070.1:0-6748 GCA_035710305.1 Vicinamibacterales bacterium
ATCGAGCGAGGTGTCCACCTGCGCCGGACTCCTGCCGCTCCAGTCGAGCCGCTGCCAGGACAATTCCTCGACATCCGAAATCACCTGCCACGGAACCCGTATGCCCGACTGAAGGCGATACGTCGTCCGCAGGATCTCGAGACGGTCCACGAGGTTCTTGACCGCTGCTTCCAGAGCCGGCAGGTGGACGGGGCCGTCGATCCTGATCGCGGTCTGCGCCCGGTACGCGGGGCTCCGCAGTTGCTGCAACCAGAGACGGCTCTGCCCGGGAGATATTCGATAGCCCAGGGCGCTGGCGTTGGACATCAGAACACGTGGCTCTTCGTCAGGAAGTCCGCGAGCGCGCGCGCCACCTTCGCGGACCCCGCTTCGTTGAAATGCACGTCGTCATACAGACTGCTCGTATCCTTGGGGATCTGCGACGCAAGGTCCAGGCAGAGCACACCGCGCGCCTTGCAGACTCGCAGCATCTCGTCGTTGTACTGCTTCATGGCATCGGCGAGGACGCTGACGGAATAGTAGGCATCACGTTTCTGGGCAGTCTCGTAGAAGTCGCCGCCGATCGGCCCGCCCATGAAGAGCAGCGAATCGAGATCCGGGGGAAGATCGCTCCTCCAGATGCTCGGCTGGGTCATGAAAACAACGCGCGCCCGGCGGCTCTGGACGGCGTCGATAATGCCCTCGAGATTCCGCGCATACGCTGCCAGCCCGCTTGCCAAATTGGGTAGTCGATTTTCCTTCACCGCCTCGCGTCTCCGTCGTCGTGCGGTGAGGTAGATGTCACCGGCCTCATCCTGAACTATGGCCTCTTCGCCTGACCCGAAGTACGCGCGTTTGAGTATGCGGAGCCTGCGCCAGATCTCGGTGCGCTTGTAGAACGGCTCCTCGCAGGAGACGCACTGCCAAGACTGGTGATCGCCCTTCCGTACGAACTCAACGGTCCGGCCGGGGCGGGTGGCAAAGGCCTGGTCCAGCACTGCCTCGTCCGTGACGTATCGCTCCGCGGCCAACTCCTCGTTGTCGAAGCTGTTGAGCCAGAAACGCATGTCGTTGACGCCTTCGAGCAGGACCACCACGTCGATTCGAGGGTACTGATCCAGCAGTCGCTCCACCTGCAGCTTGTTGTGTCGCGTGTCGTGGCCGCTCTTCCCGAGGTTTCCAACCCAGATATCAGACTGCTCCCGCTCGGCATTGAGCATGTCCTGCAGCAATTGGGGCCACGCCTCGGCCTGGTCGAGGTAGAGGCACTCCGTCGTACTGCCGCCCACCGCAAGGATCCTGAAAGTGTCCCGGTCCGAAAAGCTCGGCCCCCGAACGCCGTCCTCGTTGATGATGAACCGTGAATTCCCGTTGATACCCGGCATGGTGTCGGGCACCGGTCTGAACGTCCTCTCCAATCCCGGTGGAAACACGTAATACCTGTCTGGAGTAATGGCGCGGAGTACCAGCTCGCCACACACGACCGCGACCGCCACGCTGACCAGGGTCAACGCGCCGGCGTAGATGCTTTCGCTGCGCCTCTTCATCTGGCGTTCTGGAGCTGCTCGATCGACATTGCGTCGGTCATGCCGACGAGGATCTTCCGCTCCCCGACGAAAGGCGAGCGGGCATGCGCAGTGATCATGTTCTCCAGGATCAGGACGTCGCCCTGCTCCCAGGGGAACATGATCGTTTCCTGCTCGTACGCGCCACGCAGTTCGTCCATGACGGACGCCTCGATCGGGGTTCCGTCGCCGTAGTAGGTGTTGTTCGGCAACTCGTCTTCCGCGAACTGGGCCAGCAGCGCGTCGCGGACTGCCGGCTCGAGCGTGGACACATGGAAGAACGTCGCATGGTTGAACCAGGTCGTATCGCCCGTCTTCGGATGGCGCGCGACGGCCTGGCCGACGCGGCGGGTTCTCAGGCGCTCGGAGTCCAGCCACTCCGTCTCATAGCCTGCCGTCCTGCAGTACGCCTCCACCTCGCCTCGATCCGTCGTCCCGAAGACCGTTGACCAGGCCAGCCCCAGCCCCGGACTGAAGTTGCGGACGTACATCACCTTCTTCTCGATGAAACGATCCCGGATCTTCGGGTCGATCCGGTTGTAGACACCGCGAGTATCGGCAATGGGCGTTTCGCCTCTTTCCGTGGAAGCCTTGATGCAGCAGAACAGCAGCTTCTGGGGCCAGGTCCGCGCGTACGAGTTCTCGTTGTGGAGAAAGATCCGGTAGGCGGGAGGATAGTCGGTGGACGTGTAGACGTTGCCCTTGACTTCCGATCGCGGCGACGAGCGCTCCGTATATCTCAGCGCCTGACCGCAGGCGGCCGTGATGACCTGCTCGAACTTGTCCACCGAGGACACGTCGAACCCACGGAACAGGATCGCGCCGTCTCGCTGCAGCTTCTCCTGGATCTGTTGCCGGTTCTGCCCGAGCCAGGCGACGAGATCGACCCCGTCGAGCGCCGGTCGCACGACGCGGGGAAACCACCGACCGGACGCGAGGGGCTGCTCGGTCACGATATCGTGGGCCGACAGAGGCACCTGGCGGCGGGTGACGCCCGCGCCCGGCAGGCTCCGTTTGTTCGTGGACCGATCGTCGCTCATCGAGTCCTCACCTGCTTGGTTGCATCGACGACGGCGGCATCGTCCTCCGCCTCGGCGCGCTTAGTTTCTGCACCACCCGGCGTTTCAGCGAGCTTTCTGGCTCGCCGGCGGCCGGGCACCAACGAAGACATCCGGGCCTCTCGACGACGTTGCTCTTCGAGCGCCTGATCGCGCATTTCGGCCTGCGTCTGCAGCGCGAGCTCGTTCACGCGCGTGTCCGGAGCAGCGGCAATGTGTTCGAGCAACGCGACATATTGGTTTGCCATCCGCTGGATCGTGCCGCGGTCGAACAGGTCTGTCTTGTAGGTCCACTTCGTGACGAGGCCGCCATCCTGTTCCCGCACGAACAGCGCCAGGTCGAACCTGGCCGTATCGGCCTGGTTCGGCATGGGCGTCATCGTCAGGCCCGGCAGCCGCAACGTCTCCATCGGAATGTTCTCCATCACGAAAAGCATCTGGAAGAGCGGCGTCCGGCTGCGATGCCGCTTGGGCTGCAGTTCCTCGACAAGCCTGTCGAAGGGAACATCCTGATGAGCGAAGGCCCCCATTGCCGTCTCGCGGACTCGCGCGAGCAATGCTCGAAAGGTCGGATTCCCGCTCAAGTCGGTTCGCAGCACCAATAGGTTGACGAAGAAGCCGATCAAGCCTTCGAGTTCCGCCTGGTTTCTGCCGGCGAGGTCGGTGCCAACGACGATGTCGTCCTGACCGACGTTTCGATACAGGAGAGTCTTGTAGGCCGCCACCAGTGTCATGAACAGCGTTACGTGCTCGCGAGCCGACAGACGATTCAACGCTCCAGCCAGCGCCTGTGGGATGAGCAGTATCTCGTCGGCTCCTCGGAACGACTCGATCTCCGGCCTGGGCCGATCGGTGCGAATGGCGAGCGTGGGAAGGTGACCGCCGAGTCGGGCCTTCCAGTAGGACAACTGAGACTTCAGCCCGTCGCTCTCCAGCCACCTGCGTTGCCAGACGGCAAAATCTGCGTACTGAATCGGGAGCTCCGGCAATGGCGACGGACGTCCAGCACCAAGGGCCTCGTACAACGCGGACAATTCGCGAACGACAATGGCAACCGACCAGCCATCAGACACGACATGGTGCATGGCGAAGAGAATGGTGTAGGAGCCCTCGCCCTTCTTGAGCAGCGCGGCTCTCACGACTGGCCCGGTGGCCAAATCGAAGGGCCGTCGGGCATCGGCGGCGGCGAGAAGCCGCTCGTGTTCCTCACGCGAAGCCCCTTGCAACGAGCTGAGATCAACAATGGGCAGCGTGAGGTCCCGGCGCGGCATCCGGACTTGCCTGGGCTGTCCCTGCTGAAGCACGTAACAGTTCTGCAGCACCTCGTGCCGGCGGATGATTTCGTCGATCGCCTGTTCGAGCGCGGAGACCCGCAAGTCGCCGCTCACACGCAACGCCGTCGGCATGTTGTAGTACGGATTTCCAGGTTCCATCCGGTCGAGGAACCACAGCCGCTGTTGAGCGAAGGAGAGCGGGAGCGGTCCTTCCTGGCGGGTCCGTTCGAGCAGCGGCAGCTCCTCCCCAGGCGTGACGCGCGACGGCGTCTCTTCATCGGTGAGGCTCTTGGCCAATTCGAAGACGGTGGGACTCTCGAAGACGCGACGCAAAGGAAACCGCGTGTCGAACGCGGCACGGATACGGGACACGAGCTTCGTGGCCAGCAGGGAATGCCCGCCGATCTCGAAGAAGTTGTCGTGGACACCCACGCGATCCATGCCGAGCACTTCGGCAAACATGTCCGCGAGCCGCTTCTCGTGGTGATTGCGCGGGGCGAGGTACGTCTCCTCGGTGGCGCTGACTTGCGGTGCCGGGAGGGCACGCCGGTTCACCTTTCCGTTGGATGTCAGCGGCAACGTATCGAGCGTCACGAACGCCGTCGGTACCATGTACTCGGGCAGCGACGCCTTCAAGTAACTCCTCAGCGCCATCACGTCCGGTGACCCATCGTGCGGCACCACGTAGGCGACGAGCCGCGCCGACCCACGCGTGTCCGGTCTGGCCAATACGACCGCCTGCCGAACACCGGGGAATTGTCCCAGGACCGCCTCGATCTCGCCCAGTTCGATACGGAAGCCCCGGATCTTGACCTGATAATCGATACGGCCCTGAAACTCGAGATCGCCCACGGGTGAAAAGCGGCAGAGGTCGCCACTTCGATACAGGCGAGCCCCCGGCTTCGCGCTGAACGGGTCGGGGACGAATCGTTCGGCGGTGAGATCCGCACGGGACGCGTACCCTCGGCTGAGGCTGGACCCGCCAATGTACAGCTCTCCGTTGACCCCGACGGGGACGGCATTCAGGCGCCGATCCAGAAGGTAAACACGAACGTTGTCGATGGGGCGCCCGATTGGCGGCGGCTTCTCGACCGTCCTGGTGCTCTCGACGGGCGTCCACGTGGTCACGACAGTGTTTTCTGTCGGTCCATACTGATTCGTGAGTCGAAACGGCAATGCCTGCTTCGGAACACGTCGGAGCTCATCGCCACCGGTCAGGAAGAACTCGAGGGATGTCTGCAGCGGCCATGGCTCCTGCAGGACTTCCTCGGCCAGCGGCGTCGGCATGAACGTGTGGGTCACGTTCTCCGTGGTGAGCCACAGCGCGAGATCGGCCGGTGAATTGCGGGTCACATCGTCCGGAATATGGACGCTCGAACCGGCGGCCAGATACGGCCAGATCTCCCAGACGGAGGCATCGAATGTCGGCGCAGCGATCTGCGTCGCACGGCTCGAAGGCGTGAGGCCGAACACCTTCTGGTGCCAGGCTACGAGGTTGCGCAGCCCGCCGTGCGGCACACCGACGCCCTTGGGTCTTCCAGTGGACCCTGACGTGTAGATGACGTACGCCAGATTGCCATTGTCGACGCGGCTTTCCAGGTTCTCCTTGCCCTGCTGCGAGATGGCTCGCCGGTCTCTATCCAGACAAACGACGTGGGCCACGGCCGGCAGATCCGACTCGAGGCTCTCAACGGTGAGAACGACTCGTATACCCGCATCGCCGATCATGAACTGCAGGCGGTCTGACGGGGCCTCCGGATCCAAAGGCAGGTAGGTTCCGCCAGCTTTCAGCACGCCCAGCATTCCCTCCACCATCGCCGACGACCGCTCCATCAGAATCCCGACGGGCACCTCCGGGCCAACTCCCAGCTTTCTCAAATGGCGGGCGAGTTGATTGGCCCGAGCGTTCAGCTCGCGATAGCCGAGCAGCCGCCCTTGGTACGCCACGGCCACAGCATCCGGCCTCTTCTCGGCTTGTGCCTCGACCAACTCATGGATGAGACCATCTTCAGGTAGAGCCGCTTCGGTCGCATTCCACTCCACCAGCAACCGCTGCCGCTCAGGCTGGGACATCAGCGGCAGTTCCGAGACCCGCTGCGCCGGATTCGCCACGATCCCCTCGAGCAGGGTCTCAAAGTGTCCCGCCATGCGCTCCATCGTCGCCGCGTCGAACAGATCAGTGTTGTATTCCAGCGATCCCTGAATGCCGTCCTGTGACTCGGCGAGGTTCAGCGTCAAGTCGAACTTCGCCGTCACCTGCTCGACTTCGAACGGCTCCAGCCGCAGCTCGGCGAGATCAAGCGGCTTGAACGGAGCGTTCTGGAGCGCGAACACCACTTGGAAGAGCGGTGTCCGGCTCAAGTCCCGTTCTCCTCCCAGTCCCTCCACCAGCTTCTCGAACGGCAGGTCCTGGTGCGCATAGGCCTGCATCGCGACGTCGCGCGTCTCGGCGAGCAGTTCCTGGAAGGGCGCATCGGGGCGCACGCGCCCGCGCATGACGAGCGTGTTGACGAAGAAGCCGATCAGCCCCTGCGTTTCGGCCTGCTGCCGCCCGGCAATGGGAACGCCAACGAGGATGTCGGTCTGGTCCGTCCATCGATGAATGAGCGCCTGAAAAGCCGTCAGGAGCGTCATGAACAGCGTCGTGCCCTGCCGCCGGTTCAGTGACTTCAGGGCTCGAGTGATCGGACCGGAGACGCGGACGCGCTGACGCGCGCCGCGGAAGGTCTGAACGGCCGGCCGGGGCCGATCGGTCGGGAGATCTAGCGAGGGCGGCGCACCGCTCAACTGCGACTTCCAGTACTCGATCTGGTCTGCGAGCACGGCTCCCGACAGCCAGTTCCGCTGCCAGGCGGCAAAATCAGCATACTGA
>DASTDQ010000071.1:0-4166 GCA_035710305.1 Vicinamibacterales bacterium
AGGCTGCTCAAGTCCGGGGCCGACGTCAACGCCCGATCGGGCGACGGATCGACGCCGCTGCTCTGGGCGGCTCACGGCTCCAAGCTCGAGATCGCCGGCGCGCTCATCGCGGCGAAAGCCCCCGTAGACGCCGCAAACGACTACGGCATCACGCCGCTGCTCGCTGCCAGCCGCACGGGCGACGCGGCGATGGTCGATCTCCTCCTGAAGTCGGGCGCCAATCCGTCGCTCGCGCATCCCGAAGGCGAGACGCCGCTGATGGCCGCGTCGCGGTCGGGCAGCGTTCCCGCAGTGCGCCTGCTGCTGGCCCGCGGCGTCCAGGTGAATACGGCGGAGTCGTTCCAGAAGACCACGGCCCTGATGTGGGCGGCGGCGGAAGGCCATGTCGACGTGGTTGACGTCCTGATCGAGGCGGGCGCGGATCCCAACCTGCAGGGGCACGTCACCGCATTGACCAAGCGCCACAATGCCGACCATCCGACGGGCGGGTTTACGGCGCTGATGTATGCCGCGCGGAGCGGGAACGAGGCGCTGGTGCGCCGGCTGGTCGCCCGCGGTGCGAACGTCAATCTGAAGAACGGCGACGGCGCGTCGGCGGCCATGGTCGCAATGTACAACGACAGGTTCGACCTGGCCGCCACGCTGATCGAGCTCGGCTCGGACGCCAACGACGGGTCGCTCTACGTCGCCGTGGAGATGCGCGATGCGACGACGGATCAGTTCGCATTCGACGGATCGCGGCGGCGGCCCGATCACGTGAACACGCTGACGGCGCTCGACCTGATTCGCATCCTCCTCGAGCGCGGGGCCGATCCCAACAAGAACTTCGCCGGCCAGTTCCACTCGACGTCGATGCCCAATACCGATCGGTTCGACAACACGCCGCTCTTCCGCGCGGCGATCGCGGCCGACGTCGAGGCGTTGAAGCTACTGGCGGCGCGCGGCGCGGACCTCGAGCAGACGCCGGCAGTCGTCGCGGCGGCGAAAGGCGACACAGACGAGACGCCGCCCGCCGAGGGGCGAGGACGGGGCAATCCCAACGCTGGCAGGACCGTGGCCATGGTGGCGATGAGTGGAGGGCGCGGGCCCGCGATGACGGGAGGGCCGGCCTACATCCGTGACGGCCCGGCGCCCTACCGCGAGCCGGGAAGCCGCAAGCCCGAAGACGCCTTCGCCGCGCTGCTCGCCGCGGGAGCGAACCCGAACGCGGCGGGTCCCGATGGTGCTCCGCTGCTGCATCAGGCCGTGCGCATGCGCAACCTGGAGATGATCCGCGCGCTCGCGGGCGCCAAGGTCGATTTCACACAGAAGAACAAGGAGGGTTTTACCGCCCTCGATGTCGCCGAAGGCAAGCAGCAGCCCGCCGGAAGGGCAGGCGGGCGAGGCGGTCCGCCTCCGGGAGGCGGACGCGGTCGCGGCGGTCGCGGCGCAAGCCAGCAGGACGTCGCGAAGCTGCTGCGCGAGTTGATGGGCCTTCCGCCGGCCGAGCCGTCGACGGCGCCGGACTCGGCAGCGCCGGACTCGGCACCGGATTCCCCTGACGCGGGAGACGCGAATTGAGGAAGGTGCTGTTCGCGGCCGCGATCGCGTTCCTCGCGGCCACCGTGTCGGCGACAACGCAGGAGTTGGCCGCGCAGCCGTCGGCGAAGGCGGCGGCGCCTGTCGCGTATCAAGCGATGGTGGGCAAGTACTGCGTCGGCTGCCACAACACGCGCAACCCGCTTCCGGCCGGAGCGCCTCTCGCGCTCGACACGGCCAGCCTCGTCGATCCAGGCGCTGACGCAGCCACGTGGGAGCGCGTCGTGAAGAAGCTCGGCGTGGGCGCGATGCCTCCGCAGGGATCGCCGACGCCCGGGCGAGAGGAGCTGGCCAGGTTCCGGTCGTCACTCGCGGCCAGCCTCGACGCGGCCGCCGCGCGGCGGAGCAGCCCGGGCCGGTTCGTCCTCCACCGCTTGAATCGCACCGAGTACGCCAACGCGGTCCGCGACCTGGTGGGCGTCACCGTGGACGTCACGGATCTGCTGCCGAGCGACGGCGGGGACTTCGGGTTCGACAACATCGCGACCGCGCTCACGACGTCACCCTTGCTGCTCGAGCGCTATCTCAGCGCGGGCCTTCGGATCTCCGAGCTCGCCGTCGGCGATGCCGCCGCCGAGCCGGGAACGGCAACCTACACGATCAGCACCGTCGTGACGCAGAACCAGCACGTGGACGGGCTGCCGCTTGGCACGCGCGGCGGCATCCTGGTCCGGCATCCGTTCCCAGCCGACGGCGACTACGTCTTCTCGGGACGCCTGCTCAAGACGGTGGCCGAAGGGCTCGCCGGCGTCGAAGGGCACGAGACGCCGCATCTGTTCATCGTGACGCTGGACGGCAAGCAGGTCTTCTCGTCGCCGATCGGCGGCAAGAACGATCACGACCGCGCCACCGAGAACAAGCCCGTGGCGCGCGAAGAGTTCGACAGGCGGATGATGTCGCCCCGCATCAAGGTCACCGCCGGCCTTCACGAGGTGGGATTCACCTTCGTCGAGCGCCCGGGGCAGGAACAGAACATGTGGCAGCCGTCGCTGCGCGCGACGCAGGAGGCGCACAACCCGTCGGGGATGCCGAGACTTCGCAACGCCATCATCGAGGGGCCGTACGGCGTCACCGGCGTGAGCGGCACGGAGTCGCGCCAGCGCCTGTTCGTCTGCACGCCCCGATCGCCCTCCGAGGAACCGGGATGCGCCGAGAAGATCCTCTCCACGGTGGCGCGCCGCGCGTTCCGGCGGCCCGTCGCGAAGGCCGACGTGGAGGCGCCGCTGTCGCTCTATCGCGACGAACGGAGCGCCGGCGGTGACTTCAACGCGGGCATCCGCGCGGGCCTTGCGAGGATTCTGACGAGCCCAGCGTTCCTGTTCCGTTCCGAGTCGGATCCGGCCGGCCTTCCCGCGGGCGCCGCGCATCCCATCACCGACCTCGAGCTGGCGAGCCGGCTGTCCTTCTTCCTGTGGAGCAGCATTCCGGACGAGGAACTGCTGGACGCGGCGATCGACGGCAGGCTGCGCAAGCGCGGTGTGCTCGACGCGCAGGTACGCCGCATGATCGCCGATCCGCGCGCCGACGCGCTGATGTCGGCGTTCACTGGCCAGTGGCTGCAGCTGCGCAACCTGGACAAGGTCACCCCGGACGTGCTGCTGTTCCCCGATTTCGACGACAACGTCCGGCAGGCGCTCCGCCGCGAGACCGAGCTCTTCTTCGGGAGCATCGTCCGCGAGAACCGCAGCGCGCTCGATCTGCTCCAGGCCGACTACACGTTCGTCAACGAACGGCTGGCGCGCCATTACGGCATCGGCGGCGTCTACGGCTCGCGATTCCGCCGCGTGCCCGTGGCCGATCCGAACCGGCGCGGCCTGCTGGGCCACGGCAGCATTCTCGCGATGACGGCGGTGGCCACGCGCACCTCACCCGTCCTGCGCGGGAAGTACATCATCTCGAACCTGCTGAACACGCCGCCGCTCCCGCCGCCGGCGGTCGTGCCCGATCTCGAGGAGAGCGCCCACAAGGACAAGCCGTCCACCGTCCGCGAGCAGCTCGAGCGGCATCGCGCGAACCCCGTCTGCGGTTCGTGCCATCGCAACATCGACCCGGTCGGCTTCGCGCTGGAGAATTTCGACGCCGTGGGGCAGTGGCGGACGACGACCAGGGAGGGGCTGGCCATCGACGCGGCCGGCGTGCTGGCCGATGGCACCAAGGTCGACGGGCCGCAGGCGCTGCGCCAGGCGCTGCTCTCCAGGCCGGACGTGTTTGCCGGGACGATCACCGAGAAGCTGCTGATTTACGCCTTGGGCCGGGGGCTGGAGCCGGTGGACATGCCGGTCGTCCGGAGCGTGGTCAGGAACGCGGCCGTGCAGAACTACGCCATGCAGGCGATTGTGCTGGGAATTGTGAAGAGCGACCCATTCCAAATGCGCACCAAGTTGTCTGATACTGTAGGGGCGCCGGCAGCGACCCTGGCCGCCAAGGAGTAGCGGATGATCATCACGAAGAAGCACCTGCCTCGACGGACGTTCCTCCGTGGCGCCATGGGCGCCGTGGTCGCGATGCCGTTTCTGGATGCGATGATTCCGGCGCTCACCGCGCAGGCGAAGCGGCCGTTCCGGTTCGGCGCGATCTACGTTCCCAAC
>DASTDQ010000072.1:0-3853 GCA_035710305.1 Vicinamibacterales bacterium
ACGGGCGGGTACACGATGCCCACGATCGCGGCCTTCATGCAGCTGCTGCCCTCGGGGTTCACCGGGCAGCCGTACCGGCAGACGGACGCGACGGTGTACGTGGTGGTCGAAGGTCAGGGCCGCACGCGCATTGGCGGCACCACCTTCGACTGGGCGCCTCGCGACATCTTCGTCGCGCCCTCGTGGACCACCGTTGCGCACGAGTCCCGGTCCGACGCCGTCCTCTTCAGCCTGTCGGACCGGCCTGCGCAGCAGGCGCTGGGGCTGTGGCGGGAAGAGGCGCCTCTCAGATAACGGGGTTGGTATACTGCGCCTCCGATATATCAGTTCGCGAGGTCTCATGGGCAGGTCCGTCATGTGTATCGCGGTGCTGGTGCTCGCCGCGCCGGCGCTCGCCTTCGCTCAAGCTGCGTCGGACGTGGCGGAAGGCAAGGTCCTCTTCAACGGACTGTGCGTCACCTGCCACGGGTTCGAGGGAGCGGGCGGCATGGGTCCCCCGCTCAATCGTCCGAACCTGCGGTCGGCGCCGACCGACGCGGAGCTCCGAACCATCATCAGCGACGGCATCCCCGATCGCGGGATGCCCCGAGTGCGGCGCGTGCTCGAAGACGAGCTGCGTCAGCTCGTGGCCTACGTGCGATCGCTCGGGCGCGTCGCTCGTCCACCGGTCAAAGGCAACCCGCAGCAGGGCGCGCAGCTCTACGCCAAGCTGGGGTGCGCGGCCTGCCACATCGTCGGCGGCCAGGGCGGAAGCCTCGGGCCCGAGTTGAGCGTGATCGGATGGCTTCGAGGGGCTGACTACCTCCGTCAGGCCATCCTCGAGCCTGCGGCCAGGCTGCCGCAAGGGACGCTGCCCATTCCTTCGCGCGGCTACAGCGAGTATCTGCCCGTCACCGTCGTGATGCGCGACGGGCGCGAACTGCGCGGCGTGCGGTTGAACGAGGACGTCTTCACGATTCAGTTTCGGGACGGGAGCGGCCGGTTCCACTCCGTCCGCAAGAGCGAGGCCGCGCTCGTCAGGAAGGAAACCGCGACGAGCCTGATGCCGAGCTACGCCACTCGTCTTGCGGCCGCAGAAGCCGACGATCTCGTGGCGTACCTGTCCACACTCGGAGGTGCCCGGTGAGCGATCGACGGCGATGGGTGCTGGCGTTGGTCACGCTCGTCCTCGCGGTGGCGGGACGGCTCGCTGCCCAGGTTCCGTACGAACGCCTGCTGAAAGCGGCGAGCGAGCCGCAGAACTGGCTGACCTACGCCGGTTCCTACAAGTCGCAGAGGTATTCGGCACTGGACCAGATCAACCGGAAGAACGTGTCTTCTCTGAAGGTGGCCTGGGCGTATCAGATTCAGCGAGCCGGCATTGTCGAGACGTCGCCCCTGGTGGTGGACGGGGTGATGTACATGACAGAGCCTCCGAGCACGGTGACGGCGCTCGACGTGCGCAGCGGCCGGCCGCTCTGGAGCTACTCGCCCACGATCCCGCCCGACGTCATCATCATCGGTTCACCGCCGGTCAATCGCGGCGTGGCGATCCTCGACGACCACGTCTTTGTCGGCACCGTGCACGGGCACCTGATCGCGCTCGACGCCAGGTCCGGCGTGGTTCGATGGGACATCACCGTCGAGGACAACAGACAGGGGTTCTACCTCACGCTCTCTCCGCTGGCACTCGACGGCAAGGTCATCGTCGGCGTGTCGGGCGCCGAAGCCGGTATTCGCGGTTTCGTCGACGCCTACGATGCGAAGTCGGGCAAGCGGCTGTGGCGCACCTATACGATCCCCGCGCCAGGGGAGCCTGGTTCCGAGACGTGGGGGAAAGGCGATGGCTGGAAGACCGGTGGCGGCTCGACATGGCTGACCGGTTCGTTCGATCCCGAGTTGAATCTCGTGTACTGGCCGACGGGCAATCCGGCGCCTGACTGGAACGCGGAGAACCGGCCTGGCGACAACCTCTACACCGACTCCGTGCTCGCGCTCGACGCCGGCACCGGCCGGATGAAGTGGTACTTCCAGTTCACGCCCGAGGACGTGCACGACTGGGACGCCAACGAGACGCTCGTGCTCTTCGAGGCCGCGATCGGAGGACGCGAGAGAAGGCTTCTCGCCCAGGCCAATCGCAACGGCTTCTACTACGTGCTCGATCGCGCGACGGGGGAGTTCCTGACCGGCGTGCCCTACGCGAAGCAGACCTGGGCCGAGGGGCTCGACGCCAAGGGGCGTCCGATTCGAAAGAAAGGGATCGCGCCGAGCCTCGAGGGGACGCTCGTCTTCCCGAACATCATCGGCGCCGCCAACTGGTTCAGCCCGAGCTACAGCCCGCAGACGAGGCTGTTCTACCAGGCGGCGCGCGAGATGGGCACGATCTACTTCAAGGGCCCGGCCGTCTACAAGCCCGGCACCGCGTTTACCGGCGGGGGAGGACGACACATCAACGGCGACGAGGCCTCGGGCGCCGTTCGAGCGCTCGACGGGACCACTGGAAAACTGAAGTGGGAGTTTCCGCTTCTCTCGCCGGGATACACGAGCCTGCTGTCCACGGCGGGTGGCCTGGTCTTCGGCGGCACGGAGGAGGGGAACTTCTTTGCGCTCGACGCCGAAACGGGCGCACCGCTTTGGGACGTGCAGCTCGGCGCGGCGGTGCGCGGCATCCCGATTTCCTATGCGGCCGACGGCAAACAGTACGTGGCGATCGCCGCGGGGTTCACGCTCTTCGTGTTTGGGCTGTAGGCTTCAACACGCAAGAGCTCGCTTGTGTCGCGAACCGGCCGCGGGCGCTGCGGCCGGGAACGCGATCTCCGCTCGAGCCCTGTCGGTCGCCGCGCGTCTACACGCTGGTTCGACGCTCCATCCGCCGCTGGCTCAAAACGTCCGAGCTGATTCGAGCAACACGAACACATGGACAAAAGACGCGCGGGCGAATCGCTTCGCTCGCGTTCCCACTTCACCTTTAGTCGGCCTTGCGCACGCGGTCCGGTCCTCGACACAAAGCGATCTCTTGCTTCCAGAGCTCAGTTGTGTGTGGAATGGCGGCAAGCCCTTCGAGCGACGCGATCAGCGACGGGGTAAAAACGTGCTGGAGGCTCGCCGCCCGGCGACGGCGTTGCCACCAGCAAGGAAGATAAACGTGTGCCAACGGGAGTGCCGGAAGCACGTTTTTTCCGCGTCGACCCGGGGCCCCCGCCGCGCGTGGTTTGCGCGGTGGGGTGGAACTCGCGGGGTTGCCGCCCATTCCCACACACAATTGAGCTCCAATTCAGAGGTTCGAGCCCGTGAAGACGTGTAGTATTAGCAGTCAGCCTCAGGAGGAAGGGCGATGACAGTTCGAGCCCTGGTTGCACCGGCGATGGCCTTCGTCGCGCTGCTGCTCGCGCCGCTCGGCGCGCAGAGTCCGCCGGCACGATCGGCTGCGGCGGGTTGGCACATGCCCCGGACGCCCGACGGGCATCCGGACCTGCAGGGGTATTGGACCAACGACACCGTCACGCCCCTCGAGCGCCCCGCGGAGTTCGGCAACAAGGAAACGCTCACCCCCGAGGAAGCCGCCGCGTACGCAAAGAAGCGCCTCGACGAGTTCCTCGCGCAGCCGAAGGACGACGTTCATTACGACGATGCGATCTGGCAGGGCGAGCGGTACGACAAACACACGTTGGTCCGCACGTCGTTGATCCTTGACCCGAAGAACGGCAGGCTCCCTCCGCTGACGCCCGCAGGCGCGGAGCGAGCGGCGGCCCGCGCGAAGACCGGAGGCGCCGGGGGCCCGTCCGACAGCGCGCAGAGCCGGACGCTTGCCGAGCGGTGCATCTCGTGGGGCAACGTCGGTCCCCCGATGATTCCGCCCACCTACTACGCGAAC
>DASTDQ010000073.1:0-3176 GCA_035710305.1 Vicinamibacterales bacterium
CCACGTCCACAACCGGCGTTCCGCCCACTACGACGGCCAGGCGGTGGACTTCCATTCGTCCGACATGGACGGACTGGCCGACCTTTTCCGCCGTGCCGGGTATCGTGTGCTCTGGAAGGTGCGGGGGCACTTCGCGCACGTCCACGTCGAGGACCCGGCCGAGGCAGCCGAATGACGCTATAGAATTGGCGCCTCGCTCGGCAGGAGCCTGTCGATGGACCGCGCATGGATTGGGCCAATGGACGGGGGCAACGCGTATCGGTTGCGGCGCGGCTGAACCGGCTGCCGCCGATCCGGACGCACCGGCGCGCGACGATCATCGCCGGCATCGGGACGTTCTTCGATCTCTTCGACATCTTCCTGGCGGGCGTGCTCGGCACGGTCCTGACGCGGGAGTTTCAGCTGGATCGGCTGGCGCTTCCCGCTGCGCTCGGCTCGGCGTTTGTCGGCATGTTCATCGGCGCGACGTTCCTCGGGCGATTCGCCGATCACTTCGGACGGCGGACGGCGTTTCTCCTGAATCTCTCCATCTACTCCGCGTTCACGCTGGCGGGCGCGTTCAGCACGAGCGCGACAATGCTCATCGCGACACGGTTCCTGGCCGGCATCGGCATCGGCGCGGAGCTGCCGCTCGTTGACGCGTACCTGGGCGAGCTGCTGCCGGCGCGCCTGCGGGGACGGTACACCGCGTGGGCCTATACGCTCGGCTTCGTCGGCATCCCGGCCGCGGGCCTGCTCGGGCGAATCCTGGTGCCGCTCGAGCCGTTGGGCATCGACGGGTGGCGCTGGATGTTCGTCGCCGGATCGCTCGGCGCCGTCATCGTCTGGTTCGTGCGGACGTCGCTGCCCGAGTCGCCGCGTTGGCTCGAATCGGTCGGCCGGACCGCCGAGGCCGAGGCCATCGTCGCGCGCATGGAGGAGGAAGCGTCAGCGGCCGGGCCGCTTCCGCCTCCAAGCAGCGCCGACACCGCCACGGTCGCGCGCGCGCGGCTGTCGGTGCTGTTCGGTACGCGGTACCGGTCCCGCACGATCATGCTCGGTGTCTTCCACATCTTCCAGGCCGTCGGCTACTACGGGTTCGGCACGCTGGTGCCGCTCGTGCTGGCCTCGAAGGGGTACTCGGTCGTGACGTCGCTCACCTTCACGACGCTGACCTTCATCGGCTACCCGGTCGGCTCGGCGCTCTCTCTGCCGATCGTCGAGCGAATCGAGCGGAAGTGGCTGATTGCGGGCTCAGCGTTGCTCATGAGCGTCTTCGGGATCGCCATGGGCTACGCCTCATCGCCTGCCGCGATCGTCGTGCTCGGGTTTCTGTATACCGCGGTCAGCAATGTCTTTTCGAATGGCCTGCACATCTTTCAGGTCGAGATCTTCCCGACCTACATCCGGGCGACGGCGGCGGGCCTCTGCTACGGCCTGAGCCGGCTGTCGAGCGCCGCGATGCCGTTCGTGCTGCTGCCGGTCCTCGACGACTGGGGCGCGGGGCCGATGTTCACCGTCGTTGCGGCGGCGCTGTGGATCGTCATCCTCGACGTCGCGCTGTTCGCGCCGCGGACGACCGGGAGATCGCTCGAAGAAGCGAGCACCTGACCCTCTACGCTGAGATCACGGACGTTAATCACAGAGACACAGAGGACACAGAGTTTGGTCTTTCAGATCCCTCTGTGTTCTCTGTGCCTCTGTGGTTGGCGTCCGTACAATTTGCGCTAACCGGCGCTTATCGCAGGCCGAAGGCGTACATCGAGCCGCCGGCCATGACGGCGACGAACTGCCTGCCGCCGACGGCATACGTCATCGGACCGGCAGCCACTGAAGGTCCGAGGTTCGTCTGCCACAACAGCGCGCCGGTGCGCGCATCGAGCGCGTAGAACGCGCCGTCGCGCCCGCCGCTGAAGAGGAGGTCGGACGCGGTCGTCAGCACGCCCGCCTCGGTCATCGGCGCTGCCAGCCTGTGGCTCCATCTCTTCTGCCCGGTCCTCGGATCGATCGCCTGGATGGTGCTGTGGACGTCGTCGGCCGTCGAACCGCCTCGCGGAAACAGTCCGGTGAACGACTGTCCTTCCTTGAACACCGGCGGCGTGTCGGCCTTGATGTACGTGGTAGACGTGTTCTCCCACGTCGGGATGTAGAACAGCCCGGTCCGCGGGCTGTACGACGGGCTGTACCAATTGGTGCCGCCCTGGTTGCCCGGATACACGAGCGTTCCTTCTTTTGTCGGCACGATCCCCGGAACCGGGATCGGTCTTCCCTTGTCGTCGAACCCGTCGGCCCAGTTCACCTTGACGAACGGCGCGCCCTTCAGGAACTGCCCCGTCGCGCGATCGAGCACGTAGTACATGCCGTTGCGATTGGCCCACAGCATCACCTTGCGCGGCCGCCCCTGCCAGTCCATGTCGGCAAGCACCGGTATCTGGGCGGAGTCCCAGTCGAACTCGTTGTGCGGCGAGAACTGGTAGTGCCACTTGAGCGTGCCCGTGTCCGGATCGAGCGCGATCACAGAGCAGCTGTAGAGGTTGTCACCCAGTCGGCCGGCGCCGTCCCAATCCGGTCCGGGATTGCCCGTGCCCCAGTAGGTGAGGTTCGTCTCGGCATCGAACGAGCCGGTCACCCAGATCGGGGCGCCGCCGTTCATCCACGAATTGCCGCTCCACGTGTCGTGGCCGCGCTCGCCGGGGCCCGGGACGGTATTGAAGCGCCAGACTTCTTTGCCGGTCTTCACGTCCCACGCCGCGATGAATCCGCGGACGCCGAACTCGCCGCCGGCGCTTCCCGCGATGACCTTGTCCTTCACGACGAGCGGCGCGTGCGTGAACGCGTAGCCCTGCTTCGGATCGCCGGCCGGCTCCGTCTTCCACAGCTCCTTTCCCGTTCTGGCGTCGATGGCGATCATCCGCGCGTCGAACGCCGCCAGAAACACCGTGTCGCCGGCGATCGCCAGCCCGCGAGAGAACTTGCCACAGCAGTTTCTCGCCGCCGAGTCGGGCGTGTGAGAGTAGATCCAGATCGTCTTTCCCGTGGCGGCATTGAGCGCGATCACGTCGTTCGGGCTCTGGATCGTGTACATGGTGCCGTCCACGACCAGCGGCGTCACCTGATGCCGCTCGAGCGATCGCGTCTGAAACACCCACTTCAGCTCGAGATCGCGCGCGTTGCCCGGATGAATTGCGGTCAACAGG
>DASTDQ010000074.1:0-4616 GCA_035710305.1 Vicinamibacterales bacterium
TTGTCGGCGGCAACTTCCGTCTCGACGCCCTCCAGGCCGCGATCGTGTCGGCCAAGCTCCCGCATCTGGACGGCTGGACCGAAGGGCGCCGTCGCAACGCGGCCCGCTACGATCGGCTCTTCACCGAGTCCGGGCTGAGCGTGTGTCACAGCCGCGAGTGGGTCGACGGAGGCCGCCGTGGCATGCCGGACGTTGTCCTCCCGTCGGCCGTCACGGATCGGCACGTTTTCAACCAGTACGTCATACGAGTGGCGGCCCGCGACGAGCTGAAGACGCGGCTGCAGGAGAAAGGCGTGGGCACGGAAATCTACTACCCCGTACCGATGCACCAGCAGGAGTGCTTTGCCTCGCTCGGCTACAGCGCCGGCGACTTCCCCGAAAGCGAAACGGCGGCATCGCAGACGCTTGCCTTGCCCATCTATCCGGAGCTGACCGATGAGCAGGCGAGCTATGTGGTTGATTGCATCCGCGGGTTCTACGGCCGGCCTGACTGAAGGCGTGCCGACACCGACCGACGGTCCGAGCGGCGGAGCACACACGTGATCGACAACGTTCCCAAGCACGCGGCCGCGATCCTGATGATCGCGTACACGAACTACGAGACCGACCCGAGGGTCATACGTGCAGCCGAGGCAGCCGCCGAGGCCGGATTCGCCGTCGACGTCCTCGCACTCCGCCGTCCGAATCAGCCGGCAGAGCAGGTGCGGCACGGCGTGCGCATCCTTCGTGTTCCTCAGCAGCGGTATCGCGGCCGCTCGAGGATCGGGTACGTGCTCGCATACGGGGCGTTCTTCTGTCGGTGCGTCGCGGCGTCTACGCGACTCTTCATCACTCGCCGCTATCGCGTCATCCATGTGAACAACATGCCGGACGCCCTGGTGTTCTCGGTCGTGATACCGCGACTGCTCGGCGCGAAGGTCATCCTCGACATTCACGATCCCATGCCGGAGACGTTGGGTTCGAAGTACTCGGGACCGAGTTCCAGCGCCTTGTACAAGGGACTCCTGTTCCTGGAGCGGCTCAGTGTGGCCTTTGCCAACCGGACGATCACGGTCAACCACCCGGTACGAGACACGTTGGTGGTCAAGCGGGGGTATCGACCTCAGACGATCGATGTCGTGGCGAATTTTGCAGATGACCAGCTGTTCAAGCCGATGCCGTATCCGGCGATCGAGGGCCGCCTCCGCTTCGTTTTCCATGGAACCATTCTCGAGCGCTATGGGCTTCGCACGCTTGTGTCGGCAGTGGCACAGGCGAAGCACAAGGACAAGATTCAGATCCGGCTCATCGGCGAAGGCGATTTCAGCGCCGAGCTCCAGAGGCTGATCAAGGACCACAATCTCGAGGACGTCATCGAGTTCGTGAACCGCGTGTACCCCTTGCACGAGATTCCCGCGGTTCTCTCGGACTGCCACGTCGGGCTGGTGCCGCTCGATGTGACGCCGATCTCCGACGTCGCCCTGCCTCTGAAACTTCTGGAATACACCTGCCTCGGCTTGCCGTCGGTCACTGTCGAGAGCACGGCGATTTCGTACTACTTCCGCCCGGACGAGTGCATGCTCTATCCGCCCGGGGATGCGTTCGCGTTGGCAAGGATTCTCGACGAGCTCGCCAGCGACCCGGGACAACTGGAAGGCTATCGTCAGCGACTGGTCGCGGCGCGAGAGCGGATGTCCTGGAGCCGGGAGAAACAGAAATACGTCGCGATGCTTCAGCACTTGGCCGGTACCCACGAGCCGCTCGCTGACACCACCACGGCGAAAGGATCGACTCGATGAGGGATGGCGAGTCGAACGGAGACGCGCGCGCAGTGCGCGAGATTCCCCGTAGCCGGCGTGTGCTCGCGGGCGCGATCGCGATCGCCATCGGTGTGCTCCTGGCATTCGCGATTCTCGAGTTCGGCTTTGCTCGTTTCTACTACACGAACACGGCGGAACTCCGGCAGGACGAGTTCGATCCCGAACTCGGTTGGCGGCTCAAGCCGGGGACATATACCGTCAAGGCGCCACAAGCGTTCAGGACCCATGTGGTCTCCATTAACCAGATGGGTCTGCGTGAGGCCCACACAACGCCGCGCCGCACGCCATTGGTGCGGCGTGTCGTGGTGCTCGGTGATTCCTTCACCTTCGGGCAGGGTGTCGATGACGAGACGCTGTTCACGACACAGTTGGAGCGCCGGCTGAACGAGCCTCAGGCCGATACCAGATACGAGGTGATCAATGCCGGCGTGCCCGGGTATGGAACCGGGCAGGAATGGCTCCTGACTCGCCGGCTGATGGACCGCGGTGTCGTCGGCCACGTCTACGTGCTGAATCTCTTTACCAACGATCTACTCGACAACCTTCGGCTGGACTACGGAAGTCGAATGACGAATCCGGTTCAGCCAGGGTTTACCCTGGATGAGACTGGCCGGCTGATCTTCAGCGGCAGGCCGCAGAAGATCCTTCGCGAAGGCTCCAATCTCGTGGCGGCGCAGCAGCGACCGACCTCCATGCTGTTCTCGGTGCTGCAAGTGCGGCTGCGATCGCTGGCGCAGACCAGGCCTGGCGTCGTCCGTCTGGCTCGGACCCTCGGTTTCGACGTCACGGTACCTCGCCTCCCGGGTGTGATCAGCGCCTGGTATGACGACGAGGTGCTCCAGAAGGGTGTTCCCCTGATGAAGGCCCTTCTCGCCGAGATCGATGCGACCGTGAAGCGCCGAAACGCGGTGCTCCTCGTATCGCTGATTCCATCGCCGATGCAGGTATACAAGGACGCATACGGCGAGATTCTGCGTGCCAGCTTCCCCGACGATCCGATGGCCAAGGGATTCCTCCAGGATCCGAATCGGGCGCAAAGGCTCGTTCGCTCGATGTGCCAGGAGCTGAACGTGCCGTTCCTCGACGTCTACGACGTGTTTGCCGCCTCGAACCAGTCGCTGTACGTGCCGGTCGATGGTCATTTCAACGAGGCGGGACACGAACTGTATGCCGAGAGCCTCGAGCGTTTTGTAGGTGCTCATATGCCGGAGGCGGCCGACTACGACCCCAGGCGGCACGACGCGACGCACTGATGGCGCCCTACGCGACTGCTCTCGTTCTCATTGGAATCGCCGGACTCTTCTGGCTCGATCGCCGGGACAAGTGGACCTCGAAAGCGAACCTCATCCCGTTTACGTGGCTGCTCATCGCCATGTCCAGGCCCGTGTCGGCCTGGTTGACCGCCAGCGCACCAGCCGACGCCAGTTTGCGCGCCGAGGCATACCTGGAAGGGAGCCCCCTCGATCGCAGCATCCTGATCGTGCTGCTCGGGCTGGCGATCCGTGTGCTGTGGACGAGAAGGCAGGCCGCCCTTGCCATCCTTCGCGTGAACGCGCCGATCATTCTCTTTCTTCTGTACTGCCTCGCGAGCATCTCCTGGGCGGACTTCCCGGTCGTCTCGTTCAAGCGCTGGATCCGGGCCGTCGGCGACGTGCTGATGATCCTCGTCATCCTCACGGACACGCACCCGGAGAATACGCTCAAGTCGATTATCAGTCGCATTGGTTATCTGCTGGTACCGACCTCGATCTTGTTCATCCGATTCTTTCCGGAGCTGGGGCGGGTGTACACCGTCGGTGGCCGCGCCACGTGGACTGGAGTGTGTACCGACAAGAACGCCCTCGGCGCGCTCTGCATGATCGTCG
This sequence comes from Vicinamibacterales bacterium, assembly GCA_035710305.1. GTDB lineage: Bacteria > Acidobacteriota > Vicinamibacteria > Vicinamibacterales > UBA2999 > Gp6-AA40. The sequence continues at coordinate 3,665 of DASTDQ010000074.1, forward strand.
GCACGGTCGTATTGTGGCGGTTGCTGAACCTTCGCGGTGTCAGTGGTGGCAGCGGAGGTCGAGCGGCGAAATCGGCGGCGTTGGCGGCAGTATTCCTGATGGTGGTCTATCTGTTGCCGCTCGTCGATTCGAAGACGGCGCAGATGTGTTTCGTGTTCGCGACGGTCGTCGTACTGTTTCGCTTCTTTCGCCTGCCGTTTGTGAGCTTCCCCTTCACCGTGGGAACTGTCGCCGTCTGTTATGCGGTGTTGGTCCTCGGCGTCGGCAGCGACGCCCTGGAAGTGATTGGCCGCGAGTCTACGCTGACGGGACGAACCACCGTGTGGGAGCAGGTTCTGAGATTCGTCCACGACCCGCCTCCCGGGGTCGAGCCTGTCAGCTCGGTCGTCGGCGCCGGATACGAGAGTTTCTGGGTCGGCGAGCGGGTGATCAGGCTGCGCAGATACGGTGGAAACCAGGCGCACAACGGCTACCTGGAGATCTACGTGAATCTCGGGTGGATGGGCCTGATGTTCCTTGGCATCGTGATCGCAGCCGGGTACCGAAGCCTGATCGCGGACCGGCGAACCAATCCCGATCTGAGCCGGCTCAAACTGGCCTTCTTCGTCATTTGTTTGACGTACAATTTCAGTGAAGCCGCATTCAAGATGATGTCGCCGGTATGGATGATGTTCCTCTGGGCGACGTTGTCTACACCGGCGCCGCAGACTGTGTCTGTCCCAGGCCAGGAGCGGCGCAGGTCTGATGGACCTGTCACGTCTCGCTCTTTGCCGGCTGCCCGTGTCAGGTCCGTCTCCGGGCCAGTAGCACGACGCAGTCAGCGCCCGCACGCAGTCCTTCCGCTGGGCGAAAAGAGGCCTTCGCTTTCTCGAGGTGACGCATGACGCAGTTTCTTTCAAGAATCCTGAGAGGCGATGCCACTCGCGAGCAGGCAAAAGACACCGGCATGGCG
>DASTDQ010000075.1:0-26635 GCA_035710305.1 Vicinamibacterales bacterium
GCGTTCGAGCGCCCGGCGCGTCAGCGGATTGCCCGCCAGCGTCAGGCATCGGCTCGGCCCGAGCGCGAGCACGTTGGTACCCATCGTGTCGAACTCTTCGTGGGGCGTTTCGACGAACCGCACACCGCGATCCTGGAGCCATTCGCGAAAGGGAACCGGAAGCAGAGGCGAGTAGACGACCGCCAGGTCCTTGTCCACGGGGCTGATGAGCGACATCAGGTGCATCACGTCGCCGGCACCTCGCCAGTGAGGCAGCGGGACTTCCACGACTTCGACGCCGTCGCCGACGAGCGCTCGCAGCTGCCGGATGCCTTCCGCGTTCGTCCGATAGCCTCGTCCAACGGCAAGCGTCACCTCGTCGAGCCAGATCAGGTCGCCGCCCTCGAGACGGCCGGGGGCGGCAATCCGGCCTGCGACGTGGATTCCAAGCGTGCGAAGCGCCTGGTCCTGCGCATCCGGTTCGCCGGCGCGCTGCGGCTTTCCCATGCCGCACAGGATCAGCCCGCGCGGAGACGAGATAGAGGCGTCGCGCACGTAGATCGAATCGAGCGTGGTTCGATCGTTGCGCGGCAGCAGGTGGACCTCGGCGCCTGCCGATCGCAGGATATCGACGAAACGGTCGTGCTCGTCGATCGCGCGCGACAGGCTCGGCGCGTCCGTGTAGTTGAGTGCCTTCCACTGGGCCGCAATCGTCTGCTCGTCAACGAACCCGTCGCGCGCGTGCTTGACGACGACCGACGACAGGCGGCCGTACTCCGTCATCTCCACCTCGTGAGAATCGATTCGCGGTCGAAGACTCTTACGCCCAGTACTATCAGCGCCAGATTCACCATCGTCAGCCCGACGGCGATGAGGACGGAAATCCCAAGTGTCAACTGCAGGCTTCCAAGAAGCTGGGCGGCGAGGATCCCGGCAATCGGCAACAGGATGAGGACGCCGATCTGCTGCGCGCTGCGTGGATCGTTCGCGCGTGAGGAGACGCAGACGGCAAGCTGAAGCGAGGCGAGCGACGCCAAAGGCCCAAGCAGAAACGTCACCGCCAGCGAGCGCGGCAGGAACAGCACGCGCCACACGCCGGCTTCGGCAAACACGGCGACGCCGATCGCGTAGACGGCGAACACGCCGAATCCGAGGGCCAGGGCGGGTATCGCCGCGCCGAGGACCTTGCCGGTCAGCAGTTCGACGGTCGTGATCGGCGTGACCAGCAGCGGTTCCAGCGTGCGAGCCTGTTTCTCGCCGATGACGCTGAAGGCCGCCACCGACATCGCGGCGGCCACGGGCGTCAGGATGAGCATCACCAGGAACTGCTGGAAGATCCACGCTTGAATCGCTCCCTCAGGACTGAGTCTCACTGTGGCGGGCTCCAGGCGATACATCTCGGCGGCGACCTGGAAGTCGCTCGAGTCCGACAGTCGCTCGCCCGTGATCACAGGAACGATGAGCCCGACGAAGAAGGGAACGAGCAGCGACGCGAATCCCGTGATCGCGGCAGGTACGAAGACGCCGGGGTTCCTGCGCAGGTCGGCAAGCTCCTTGGCGACGAGGGCCGTGACGCGGCTCATGAGGATCCTCGCCTCTCGTGCACCAGCTTCAGGTACACGTCCTCGAGCGACGGCTCGACGCGGACGACCGATTCGATGCCCGCACCGGCCTGAACCAGGTGCCGGACGAGCGCCGGAGTGTCCAGGCGGCCGTTGACCCGGACGGACATCTCGACGCCGTCGCACTGGACGTCTTCCGCGCCGGCCGCCTGTATCGCCGTGGCGAATCGCTGTGACGGTTCCGTCAGGACGATGCGGACGCGAGGCTCGAAGAGTCGCGCCTTCAGCGCGGCTGGCGTATCGACCGCGATCAGGCGCGTGCGCAGGATCGCGACGTGGTTCGCCACCCGTTGTGCTTCGTCGAGGTTGTGCGTGGAGAGCAGGACGACGCGCTGCCGATCGCGCAGCCGGAGGATCAATTCGCGGACGTCGTGGGCGCTCCCGGGGTCGAGGCCGGCGGTCGGTTCGTCGAGCAGCACGATTCGCGGATCGTGCAACAGCGCTCTCGCCAGCGCCACCCTCTGTTTCAGCCCTTTGGAGAGATGCGCCGCCCGATCGCCGGCGCGCGACTCCATCTCGAACAGTTCGAGCGCTTCGTCCACGGCCCGGTGCGGCTGTGCCAGTCCGTGGAGCCTGGCGAACACCATCAGGTTCTGGCGTACCGTCAGGCGGTCCCACAGCCCCGGCGCTTCCGTGAGAAAGCCGATGTCGCGTCGAAGCCGGGGTGCCGACTCCTGCGTGAGCCTCTCGCCTTGCACCGATATCGAGCCCGCGGAGGGTGCGATGAGGCCCGCCAGCATCCGAAGAGTCGTGGTCTTCCCCGATCCGTTCGGTCCGAGCAAGGCGAAGATCTCCCCGGCCACCAGGTCGAACGACACGTCTTCGACCGCCACGCGATCGCCGAAACGCCGGGTGAGATGGTGGGCGCTCAGCACGTGTGCTACCACGAAGGGCACGAGGGTTGAGCCACGAAGGTCACGAAGTCAGACGTAATGCCACGATCGGATCGATCGTCGTTGCACGTCGAGCTGGAAAATAGCATGCTGCCATGGCAACTGCCGTCAGCAACAGCGAGACGGTCGCGAACGTCAACGGATCGCTCGCCGTTACGCCAAACAGCAGACTCGAGCCCGCGCGCCCGAGCCACCAGGCTCCCACGAGCCCGAGCGCGACACTGGCCAGGCTGAGCGTCAGCCCCTCACCGATCATCATCCTGAAGATGTCGCCTCGCTGTGCGCCGATGGCCATGCGCAAGCCGAGTTCCCGTGTGCGCGTCGCGACGGAGTACTGGATGAGCGCGTAGATCCCGACAGCGGCCATGAGCAGCGCCACGACTGAGAAGCCGGTCAGGAGCGAAGTCTGGAAGCGACGCTGCGTCAAATAGGTTCCGAGTTCCTGTTCGAGAGGCGCCACTCCGTAGATCGGCGCGTTCTTCTCGATGCGACGCGCGGCCGCTCGAAGTGCCACGGCCATTGCCAGCGGGTCCTCCGACGAGGTTCGTATGAAGAGATCCACGTTCCGCGGGGGAGGATTCTGCGCGAGCGGCACGAAGATCTGCGGGAGCGCTTCGCGCTCCGGCCCCTGCCGCCGCATATCGGCAACCACGCCCACCACCGCGTACCACGGGCCGCCGGAATCCCGCGGGCCCAACATGAACCTTCTGCCCACCGGATCCTGCCCCGGCCACGAGCGCCGGGCCATCGCATCGTTGATGATGGCGACCGGCGGAGTCCCGGGTTGATCCCCAATCGTGAAGAAGCGGCCGCGCAGCAATGGCGTTCCGAGGGTTCTGAAGAGATCCGGGCTGACCTCGTCTCTCGCGAAGGGCAGGCGCTCGGACACGGTTCCGTCGTCCCGGTCGATTGTCAGGACCCGTTCCCTGGGGTTGGAAACGAACAGATCGCCGGTGATGCCGGCGCTCTCCACACCAGGAACTGCCTGGATCTGTTCGAGGACGCGGTGGTACAGCCGGGCCCGTTGCGCGGGGTCGTTGAAGGTCGTCGGGGTGGAGACCCCCATCACAAGGACCCGCTCGGGCGTGAATCCCAGATCGATGTTGTTCACGTACCACCAGCTCCGGACGAGCAGGCCGGCGCCGACGAGCAGGACGATCGCCAGCGCAAACTCCGCCACCACGAGACCGCGGCGGATTCGTCGGCTCGATGTTCCGCCCGAGACGCTCCTGCCGCTCTCCTCGCCGGACGGACGCAGGTCTCGGCGCATGGCCGTAATCGCCGGCGCCAGCCCCACCAGGATTCCCGCCAGAAGCGAGACTGCCAGGGCCCAGCCGAGAACGCGGAGGTCGAGGCTCACGTCATTCAGGCGCGGCAAGTTGCCAGGGCCGAAGGCACGGATGAGCCGAATGCCTCCAAGGGCCAGCAGCGTGCCCATCAATCCCCCGGCGATGGCGAGCACGACGCTTTCCGTGAGCAGCTGCCGCGCGATCCGGCCGGCACTCGCTCCAAGCGCGGCGCGAACGGCCATCTCGCGTGTGCGAGCGGTGCCGCGCGCCAGCGAGAGGCCTGCGACATTGGCCGCAGCGATGAGGAACACGAAGAACACCGCGCCGCCGAGTAGCCACAGCGCCAGGCGCGATTGCGGTCCAACCACGTAAAGACTCAGTGGGACGACGCTGATGCCCCGGTTCCTTTCGGCCGCTGGCAATGGATCGTTGAGGCGGCGGGCGACCGCGCTCATCTCGACCTGGGCCTGCTCGAACGTCGCGCCCGGGTGAAGTCTCGCGATGACGAACCACGTCTGTGGGCCGCGTACGCTGCGGCGGGTCGTGTGGGACCCCCACACGTCGGCATCGAAGTTCGCGATCTGGAAATCAGCAGGGAGGATGCCGACGATCCGGGAAGGAAATCCATTGAGCACGAGCGTCGCGCCGATCGCATCGTGCGAGCCTCCGAATCGCGCTTGCCAGAAGCGATGGCTGATCAGGACCAGTTGTTGCCGCTGCTCGGCTTCTTCAGCCGAAAAGCTGCGCCCCAGGACGGGGCGGACACCGAGGAGTGGGAGCAGGTTGGGGGAGACGCTCGCGCCGGCGATCTGCTCCGCCCCGTCAGCGCCGGTCAGTACCGTGGACACCGAATCGAAGGTGGCCATGTCCGCGACACTCTGACTGTGACTCCGCCACTGCTCGACGTCCCACAGAGCCGATCGGCCCTCGCGGAGGTTCTGCGTCGGATCCTCGGTCCACAGCATCGCCAACTGTTCGGGGGACCGATACGGAAGCGGCCGAAGCAGAACCGCATTCAGCACGCTGAACATGGCGGTGTTGGTGCCAATCGCCGTTGCCAGCGTGGCCGCCGCGGCCGTCGTAAATGCCGGACTCTTGCGGAGGGTGCGAAGCGCATGGCGCACGTCAAGCGCCAGATCCTCCAGCCACCGGATCGACCAGACCTCCCGATACACCTCCTTGGTCTGCGTGACGCCACCGAAACGACGCTGCGCGGCGCGGCGCGCTTCGTCCGGGGAAAGGCCTTGCTGGACGTACTCTTCTGTCGCTTCGGCCAGATGGCTGGTGATCTCTTCGTCGATCTCGCGATCCATCTGCCGGGAGCGAAAAAGCGCCCGCAGCCGGAACAGAACGGCGCGCAGGCGTGTCATGCGGGGTTCTGCGAGATCTTCAGGAAACGTTCAACGATACTCGCCGCGCGCTGCCACTGCGCTTCCTCGTTCTGGAGCTGCTTGCGCCCGGCGCGAGTCAGCGCGTAGATCCGCACGCGACGGCCGCTCTCGGACGTGCCCCACTTGGACGAGATCCACCCCATCTCCTCCAGCTTGAGCAGCGCCGGATACAGCGTGCCCTGGTTGAGTGAAAGCTGATTCCCGCTGATCTGTTCGATTCGCCGGGCGATCCGATACCCGTGCAGCGGGCCCAATGCCTCCAGGGTCTTGATGACCATCAAACCGAGGGTGCCGTAGAGAACGTCGCGTTTGTCTGGCGTCATCTGTTGGGAGCCTACACCTCACAGCTGTTGGCAGTCAACCGGTCTGACGGTCGAGGTGTCAGGCTGGTCGCATGGCGAGGATGTGCTCTCGCGATCTTCGTGCTGTTCGTGGCTTACCGCGGATCGAATTCGTAGCAGCCGGGCGTGACCAGCAGACGGCCGCTGGGCGAGAACGACAGGCTGATTGGGCTGATGAGGCCGGCGGCGCGGAACTGGACGGTCCTGATCTTGTCTCCGTCCGCGTCGTAGACGTAGGTGTAGGGGACGGTGAGAGAGATCCAGAGCTGTCCGCGTTCGTTGACGGCGGCCGCCCGGATAATCGGCGCGACGAACGGCACTTCATCGCCCTCGACCTTGCGTCGCGGCCAGCGCGTGGGCTGCGCGGCCAGAGAGGCGTCGAGCTCCCGCCCTTCGACGTGGCGTTCGAACTGGAGCACCCCCTTGGCGTCGTACTTGCGGAAGATCGGCGTTCCCGTCACGAAGACGTAGTAGAAGCCGCCGTCCGGAGTCACGAGCGGCAGGCCCGCGTTCAACGCGACGTGCAGCTCGCGGTCCTCCTCGAACCCGGTAGGACGCAGGCGCCCCATGCTGCGCTGCGCGTACCCGCCAGGCGAGTACTCGGTGACGAGCGCCCCGCTCTCAGGGTGGCTGATGAGCAGCGTGCTCCCCGTGTGCTGCACCGATCCCGCGCCGTTCAGCATCACGTTGTCGATGGTGACGCGGGCAACGGGCCGGCCGGGCAGGAAGAAGCCGCTCAGCCTCGCTCCCTGTGCGTCGAACGTCTGCACGCGCTGCTGCGATCTCGGCATGTCGGCGACCACGATGCGGCCGTCGGGAGTGACATCGAAGCCGCTGGGCTGAATGATGCGCCCCTCTTCTCCTCCCAGGACGACGACCTTCCGCGACGCCTGGCGTGCCGCGTCAACGGCGTGCACCGTGTGCCCGCGCCTGTTGAACACGAAGTAGGTTCCGTCGCTTGCCTGCTGGAAATCGACCGGCTCCTCGTAGGCGCCCACGATGTGGGCAGGCAGGCCCCCGGACGATCGCAGCACGTCGACGGCCGGCGCTGCGTCCGGAAGCGCGGCGAGGGCGACGAGCAGGAGGGACAGCGCGATGACGTTGATGCGAGTCACTGAACCACGATAGGCCTCAGGCCTCAGGCCTCAGGGCCCAGGCCCAGCCTAGTAAGCGACGATCGCGCGGACTGCCTCGAGCACGTCTTCGGTTCCCGGCAGGATCGCCTCCTCGAGGACCGGAGAATAGGCGACCGGGCAATCCAGCGCCGCGACGCGCTTCACGGGCGCGTCGAGATGCTCGAAGAGCTCCTCGGAGATCCGCGCGGCGATCTCGGCGCCGAAGCCGCCGGTCAGCTGGTCCTCGTGCGCGACGATGACCCGGCTGGTCTTCTTCGTGTAGGCCGCAATCGTCTCCCAGTCGTACGGGACGATCGACCGCAGATCGACGACCGCCACGCTCACGCCGAGCTGCTCGGCCTGCTGGGCCGCGACGAGCGAGCGCTGCACGAGCGCGCCCCACGTGAATACCACGACGTCGCGTCCTTCACGGGGCACGGCGGCCCTGCCGAACGGCACCATGTAGTCGGGGCCCGGATAGGCGCCCTTGTTGTAGGTCTGCCGGTAGAGGTGCTTGTGCTCGCAGAAGAGGACCGGATCGTCGCACCTGATCGCCGTGCGCAGCAGCCCCGCCGCATCCTGCGCGTTGGAGGGAAGCACGATGCGGAGTCCCGGCGTGTGCGCGAAGATCGAGACGCCCGACTGGCTGTGGTACGGCGCGCCGCCGCGCAGGTAGCCGCCAATCGGCACGCGGATCACGACCGGGCACGACCAGTGATTGCCCGAGCGGTACCGCATCATCGACAACTCGTTGCGAATCTGCATGAACGCCGGCCAGATGTAGTCAAAGAACTGGATCTCGACGACCGGCTTCAACCCCCGAAGGGCCATGCCGACGGCGCGGCCCACGATGTTGGCTTCGGCGAGCGGCGAGTTGAAGACCCGGTCGCTCCCGTAGGTGCGCTGCAGTCCGTGCGTGACCTTGAACACCCCGCCCTTGCCTGCCACGAGCGTGAGCGCTTCGCTGTGGCTCACGTCCGCGACGTCCTGGCCGAACACGATGATGCGCGGGTTGCGGGCCATCTCGTCCTTCAGCGTGGCGTTGATGGCGGACACCATGGTGTCTGGCGCCCCCTGCGGACGCGCTTCGGTCGAGAACTGGCTCGACGTCGGATCGACGTCCGGCGAGAAGACGAAATGCGCCGCCGACGACGCCTCGGGCTGGGCGGCGCGCTGCGCCTCTTCGGCGGCCGCCTTCACCTCGTTCTCCACCGAGGCCATCATGTCGGCGAGGTCCTGCTCGCTGGCCAGGTCCTCGGCGAGCAGGAACTGGCGCATCCGCGTCAACGGATCGCGGCGTGCTTCCGCCTCCCGCTCGCCGGGCGTCTTGTACAGCTTCTCGTCGTCGGAGAGCGAATGCGAGTACGGGCGGATCACGGTCGCGTGCACGAGCGCCGGACCGTTGCGCTCGCGCACGTGGTCCACAGCATCTCGCAGTGTCCGGTAGCTCGACAGGTAGTCCGTGCCGTCGCAGCGGAACGTGCGCAGGCCGGGATACCCTTCGAGCACGCGACCGATATCGCCGCCGGGAGTCTGCACGTCGGTGGGCACCGAGATGGCGTACCCGTTGTCTTCGATCAGATACAGCACCGGCAGGTGCCTGGTGGACGCGGTGTTGAGCGATTCCCAGAACTCGCCCTCGCTGGTCCCGCCGTCGCCGATCGAGACGTAGACGATCTCGTCGGGAGAGTAGTAGTCCTCGCGATCTTCGATCTGCGGCAGGCGGCCGTAGAGCATCCCCGCCTCCGCGCTGCCGACGGCGTGAAGGCAGTGCGTGCCCACGCAGCTGCTCTGGGAAGGAATGTTCCAGCGGCGGTGTCCCCAGTGCGAGGGCATCTGGCGGCCCGCGTTGGCGGGGTCGTCTGTGGAGCCGACCGAGGCCAGGAACATCTCGAGCGGCGTGACGCCGATGGTCAGGCACAACGCCCGATCGCGGTAGTACGGGAACACCCAGTCGATGCCCGGACGCAGGTGCCTGCCGGCCGCGACGAGCACGGCCTCGTGGCCGGCGCCGCTGATCTGGAAGAATGCCTTGGTCTGGTTCTTGAGCTGGATCTCCCTGTCGTCGATCTTCCGCGACAGGAGCATCAGGCGATAGGCGTCGACCAGCTCATTCCGCGTCAGCCCTTCGTAGGCACGACTGCGTCCCTGGTGTTCGGCCGCGCGCGACTCAGCGCCCGTGGCCAGGCCAGACCCCTTCATCTGTAGAAATTATCACCCGGTCTTCGGTCTTCGGTCTACGGTCTTCGGTTGATATGCTGGGGCCCGACATGGCCGCGCGATTGCACCGGTGGGACGAGATCGCCCTCGAACGCGTCACGGAAATGCTTTCCCAGAAGATTGTCACCGGGGAACGGGAGATGATCGCGCAGACATACCTGAAGCGGGGCGCCCTGGTCCCCCTCCACTCTCACGAGAGCGAGCAGATGACGTACGTGCTGCAAGGAGCGCTCCGTTTTCTCGTGGACGGCGAGGAAGTCATCGTCCGCGAAGGCGAGGTGCTGCACGTGCCATCCGGGACGCCGCATCAGGCCGAGGCGCTCGAAGACACGTTCGAACTCGACATGTTCAGCCCGATCCGGAAAGACTGGGTCTCGGAACCAGAGAGGGAAACCTGAGGCCTGAGGCCCCGAGGCCTGGGCCCTGAGGCCTGGCCAGGAGGTCTGGGCCCTGAGGCCTGAGCCCTGGGGCCTCGGTTCAGTGCACCCGCCGATCCCAGTCGTCGCGTCGTCCGCCGGAGTAGACATCGAACTTGCGCCGCATCCGGTTGATGCGCCACTTCAGGAACCGGTATTGAATCTCCGAGAAGATGTTGATCCGGGGCGTAATGCGGGGGCGCCTCAGATAGAGGTAGCCGGTCACGAGCCCCCCGAGATGGGCGGTGTGCGCCACGCCCGAGCCGCCGCCCAGCGAGAACAGCAATGAGAGCCCGCCCAGAATCATCACGAAGTACCTCGCCTGCACCGGAAAGATGAAGAAGACCAGGAACGGACGCGTCGGGTAGTAGAGCGCGAAGGCGAGGAGCAGGCCGTAGATGGCACCGGATGCTCCGATGGTAATCGGCAGGTAGAACTGGTTGGCGAAGTCGAAGGGAAGGATTCCGAGAAGCACCTGCGTGAAGCCCGCTCCGAGACCAGAAACGAAGTAGAACTTCGTGAAGTAGGTCGTCCCCCACAGGCGCTCGAGCTCCACGCCGATGAGCCAGAGCGTCAGCATGTTGAAGAAGATGTGGGACACGCCCCCGTGCACGAACATGTACGTGATCGGCTGCCAGATCGTGAACTTTCCGAACAACGAGGCGGGCTGGAGGCCAAGCAGCCGAATGACGGGATTCCCTTCCAGTGGAGAAGAGTTTGCGAAGTAAGTGACGAGGAACACCATCACGTTGGTGATCAGGATGGCTTTGACCGCGGGCGTCATCGGCCCTGGGCCGAACGCGTACCTGATCTCCGACAGCTGGGGGTAACGACCGCGCATCGCTCTCAGTCTGTGCCAACCGGCGGGCGCTCGGCAACATCGCTGGCAGCGCAACGGCCGTCCAGGCGGCCGCGCCGTCCCCGCCGGGTCATCGGCCGGCGCGCCGCAGCCGCTTCGTCACGAGCGACACGCTCTCGGTGAACTCGCGGATGCGCAGCAGCCACGACGCCCCGGCCAGCACGACGAGCGCAATGCCGATCGTGGAGGCGAGGCGCACGATCTGAAGCACCACGCCGTCGCCCGGCAGCACCGACGCGAGTGCGCCATCGGCGGTGCTCGCCGCCACGCCCATGACCGCCGAGGCGGCGGCCACCCGTGCGAACGAGCTCGCGAGGCGCCCTTCCTGCAGCCCGCCGAGATGACCGCGCAGCAGCGTCAGGAGCACGGCCGCGTTGAACAACGCCGCAATCGACGTCCCCAGGGCCAGTCCCCGATAGCCGAGCACGCGGACGAGGGTGACGTTCAGGCCGGCATTGATCAGGACCGTGACGATGCTCACGAGGACCGGAGTGCGGTTCCGACCCAACGCGTAGAACACGGGAGACACGATGCGAACCACCGAGTAGGCGAGCAGTCCGAGCGCGTAGAACCGGAGCGCCGCGGCAGTCGCGAGCGTGTCCACTTCCGTGAACTCTCCGTGCTCGAAGATCACGCGGACGATCGGCTCGGCGAGCACCATCAGGCCCACCATCGCCGGCACATTCAGCATCAGCATGAGCGACAGGCTGTTGGCGACGGTGCCGCGCACGGCCTGTCGATCGTCCAAGTGGTGCTGGCGCGACACGGCCGGAAGCGCCGCCGTCGCGATGGACACGCCGAACAGCCCGATCGGCAGGTACATCACGCGAAACGCGTACTGCAGCCACGTGACGGCGCCGTCCACCGTACCCGTCGCCAGCAACTGGTTGACGAAGATGTTGACCTGCGTCGCGGCGAGGCCTGCGGTCCCGGGACCCATCAGCGCGAGAACCCGCCGCAGCCCCGCATCGTTCCAGTCGAGCACCGGCCTGTACCGGAAGCCCTCGTGACGGAGTGTCGGCCACTGCAGCGCGAGCTGCGCCACCCCGCCAAGCAGCGTTCCGATGGCGACGGCTGTGATTGGTTCGATGCCGAATGCCGGCAGGATCGGGACGAGCGCGAACACACTCGCAATCGTGACGACGTTGAACATCGCCGGCGAGAGCGCGGGGATGAAGTAGTGGTGCAGCGAGTTCAGCATCCCCATGAACGCGGCGGCCAGCGCGATGAGCGTGAGGGCGGGCAGCATGATCCGCGCGAGCTGCACGGTGAGCGGCAGTTGCGTGCGCGTGAAGCGCTCTGCCGTGAACGCCGCGACCAGCGGTTCGGCGAAGATGATGCCGAGCACCACGAGGCACCCGGTGACGACGAGCAGCGCGTTGACGACGTTGTTGCCGAGCCGCCACGCCGATTCCTTGCCGGACGAGGTCAGGTGCTTCGTGAACGTCGGGACGAATGCGGCGCTCATCGCGCCTTCGGCGAAGAGATCCCTGACAAGGTTCGGGACGCGGAACGCGACGTTGTAGGCGTCCATCGCCGCGCTGGCGCCGAACTGGTACGCCAGCACCTGGTCGCGGGCGAGCCCGAGGATGCGGCTCGTCATCGTGGCCGCGCCGGATGATGCGGCGGACCGCGCGAGGGCCGACGTGGAATGCGGCTCAGGCGCCAAGCTTGCGGCGGACGGCTTCGTTGACGGCCTTCCCGTCGGCGTTCTTGCCGGCGAGCCTCGGCATGACGGCCTTCATCACCTTGCCCATGTCTTTGGGCGAGGACGCGCCCGTCTCGGCGATCGCCGCGGCGACCGCGGCGTCGATCTCCTCGGGGGAGGCCGCCGGCGGGAGGTAGGCCTGCAGGACGGCGATCTCGGCGGTCTCCTTCTCCACGAGGTCCCGGCGCCCGCCTTTCTCGAACTGCTCGATCGAGTCACGGCGCTGTTTCACCAGCGACGACACCACCTGCAGGATCTCGGCGTCCTCCAGATCGCGCCCCTTCTCGACGCCCTTGTTCATGACCGCCGCTTTGAGCATCCGGAGCGCGGACAGCCGGGTCGCGTCGCGGGCCTTCATCGCCGCGGCGATGTCTGCGCTGACTTTCTCGTTGAGAGTCGGCATCGTTCAGTGGTCCTGATCGGAATCGCCGCTCGTGATGTGCCAGCCGTCGGTGTCGTCGTAGAAGCCCCGAGGGACCTGCACGGCGTTGATCTTGACGCTCACGTCGAGTGTCGATTTCACGTTGAAGTAGCCGTTGCGGCGAAGCACGCGGCGGAAGGCGCCGTGCATGACGGAGCAGCGCACCTTGTCGGAGTCCTCGACTCGCGCGGCCCGGTCCACCCACCGCAGCAGCGTCTTGAGGCCCGACACGTCTTCGGGATCGACGAGAAAGTCCACCAGCATCGTCACGCGCCCGAGCGGTTCGTGCCGGTGGCGGTACACCGCGTAACCGTGAACCTCGCCCTGCCGCTTGAGCGCCACGATCGAGTACCGGACGTGCGGCGGCTCGACGTAGCGCCAGTTCAGGTAGGGCGAATCGCGGCGGACAGCCAGGTCGAATTTCGGAGCGAGCCGCTCCCACAGCGCCGTGAACGAGTTGTCGAAGCGCCGGATGGGCTCGCACTCGGCCCGAAGCGGGCGCGAGCGCGCGACGACCCGCACGACCGGATACACCAGCGCCGAGATGACGCGGTTGAACGGCATCGGCAGGTGGGGAAACCGCAGCGCGCGCCGCGTGAGAGGCTTCACGAGGCTCGGCACCACGTGCGAGGGCGGCCAGTGCAGGCGATCGATGATGCCCCGCGATTCGGCGGACGCGCCGAAGGCGAGCACGGCGCCGCTGTTGCGATCCCACGCGCGCACCAGCGCTTCGTCCAGCCCTTGCCGATCGCGTTCGGGAGCAATCAAGGCGCCGGTTCCCCAGGCGCCTTCGATCTCCATCCCCTTGAGCGATAGCCGGACCGGAAGCGTGGGGTAGTGTCCGACGACGGTCGGCCCCTCGCGCGCGACCCAGATTCCAGGCAGCCCCGTCGAGTTGTTCGGGTTGCGCCGGTGCTGCCAATCCCACCGGAGGCGGACGGCTTCGGCGGCGTCGGTGCCGTGCATGCGTCGATACAGCGTGTCGACGCCGCGGCGATCGTCGGGGCGAAAGCGATCGATGTCAGACATACCGGCGCAAGGAGTCTGCGCCTATTCTACGGGACAGCGCGACGGCTACCGCTCTTGCGGGGGTTCGTTGGGATTGCGTGGGCGAGTCACCGGAGAAATGGTTCCGGGCCGCGCCGCGCCCGAGGTCACGCCGAACGGGTTGGCCCGCACGGGAGACCTCGGCATGGTCGGATCCTGCGCCGGCACTTCGTCGGGAGGATTCTGGCCTTCGATTCCCGGCAGGACGCGACCCTGAGGCAGGCGGATCACGGCGGGGGGTTGCTGTCCGGGTTGTCCGGGCCGTGGCACCACGTCGTCATCCACATCGTCAATGATCATCGCGGGCGCGGATTGCGGTTGCGGCGGCAGGGACGCCGTATTCGGCGCACGCGTCGAGGTCGGAAGGATGAGAATCCTGTCGAAGACGGACGCACGCGCCGCGGCCACCTCGCGCCCGGCCACCATGTATCCGGCAGCCCCGCGAAGCACCACGTCGAGCGCCTGCCGTTCCGACACGTCCTCGAGCTGAAGCGTCAGGGGCGCCCCGGGGATGCGTTCGCCGTTGACGATCTTCGTGCCCCCGAGCCGCGACCATTCCGCCAGGATCTGGCCTACCGATGCGTTCTCCGCGACCAGGCGCACCCGCCCGTTCTGGAACTCCAGCGACACCGTTTGCGCCGGGGCCGGAGCGGCACCGCACAGGAGGACGATCAGGGCCGCCGCGACGCCTCGTATGCTCATTCCAGTCAGTATAAGCCCGCCGAGGGGACCTGGCTATACACGCGCTACACGTTATTTCGCGCGTACTCCACGACGCTGCGAATGATCTCGTCGAGGCCGAGCTTCGGCTCGTACCCGATGAGCGCGGCAATCTTGCTGAGGTCGGGCACCCGTCTCGGCATGTCCTCGAACCCGGCCTCGTAGGCCTGGTCGTAGGGCACGTACTGAATCACCGAATCGCTGTCGGCAAGCTGCTTGACGCGCTCGGCCAGTGCCCGAATCGTCACCTCGTTCTTGCTGCCGATGTTGAACACCTCGCCCACGGCGCGGGGCTCCCGGGCAAGCCCGATGAGCGCGTCCACGACGTCTCCCACGTAGGTAAAGCTGCGCGACTGCCTGCCGTCGCCGAAGACGGTGAGGGGACGGCCGGCGATCGCCTGCCCGACGAAGGTCGGAAGCACCATCCCGTACTGTCCGGTCTGCCGCGGCCCCACGGTGTTGAACAGTCGAGCGATCACGACCGGGAGCTTTCGCTCCTTCCAGTAGGCAAGCGCGAGAAACTCGTCGAGCAGCTTGCTGCAGGCGTACGCCCACCTGTGCTTGACCGTCGCGCCGAGCACGAGCTCGGCGCCCTCGCGGAAGGGGACATCGGTGCTCTTGCCGTACACCTCCGACGTCGACGCCAGGACAACGAGCTTTCTCTTCTTGCTCGCGTGCTTCAGCACCACCTCGGTGCCGTGCACGTTGGTCTCGATCGTTCGCACCGGCTGCTCGACGATCAGCTTCACTCCCACGGCGGCGGCCAGATGGAAGACGACGTCGCTGCGGTCGATCAGTTCCGCCAGCAGCGACTCGTTGTTGATCGAGTCGATGGTGTAGGAAAAGCCGCGCGTGCTCTTGAGATGAGAGATGTTCTCGATGGATCCCGTCGACAGGTCGTCGATCACCAGGACCTCGTCGCCGAGCTGCAGCAGGCGTTCGGCGAGGTGCGAGCCGATGAACCCCGCGCCGCCGGTGAGCAGTGCCTTCACGCTTGTGTGCGTCCTTTCCAGTACATCGTCACTTCGCGGCTCACGCGAGACACGTCCGCGGCCTCGAGCCGCGGGTGGAGCGGGAGCGAGAGAAGCTCCGCGGCCGCGCGGGCGGCCACGGGGCACTCGTCCGGTTCGAACGCCGCGAAGGCGCGCTGCGCTGACAGCGGAACGGGATAGTGAACGAGCGTCCCGATGCCTGCCGTTGCCAGATGAGCGGCAAGCGCGTCCCTCGCGGGAGCGCGCACGGGGAACAGATGGTACACGTGACCGGCCTCGCGTTCGGGTACCGGCTGGAGGCCGCCGGGCAGTTCGCGGCGATAGAGCGCCGCCAGCTCGCGGCGACGCGCCGTCCAGCCCGGCAGCAGCGGCAGCCGTGCGCGGAGCACGGCCGCCTGCAGTTCATCCAGGCGGCTGTTCACGCCGGGATCCTCGTGGTGATAGCGGTCGCGCTGGCCGCCGTTCCGCAGGCGGCGCACGCGATCGGCCAGCGCGCGGTCGCCCGTGATGACCGCACCGCCGTCTCCGAGCGCACCGAGATTCTTGGTCGGATAGAAGCTGAACGCCCCGGCGTGCGAGCGCGTGCCCACGGGCACGCCGCGCCCCGTGGCCAGATGCGCCTGGCAGCAGTCCTCGACGATCGCCAGCGCGTGCCGGTCGGCCACGCGCCGGATGGCGTCCATGTCGGCAGGCTGCCCGTAGAGGTGAACCGGCACGATCGCCTTCGTCCGCGAGTTGACCGCCGCCGCGCAGGCGGACGCATCGAGCGTCAGCGCGTCCGGCTCGACGTCCACGATTCGCGGCCGTGCGCCGGCCGCGACGACGGCCAGGCCCGTGAACGCGGCCGTCATCGCCGGGATGATGACTTCGTCGCCAGGCCCGACGCCGAGCGCGCGTAGCGCCAGTGTGATCGCATCGGTCCCGTTGCCGACGCCGACGGCGGCGGGTGCGCCGCACGCCGACGCGAACTCCGTTTCGAACGCCTCGACCTCGGGGCCCAGCACGAACCAGCCGCTGTCCACGACGCGCGCGATCGCCGCCCTCACGGCGGGCGCATCTTCACCCGGATGAAGGTCTATGAAGGGTAAAGCCCTGGACGACGTCACAATGCGGCGACCGGCGACCCAGTCGGCACATAGTGCGGCAGGTGCGCGCGGTAGAACTCGATCGTGCGTCTGAGTCCGTCGCGGAGCGGAGTGGTCGGACGCCACCCGAGCGTGCGCGCGATGAGGGAGGAGTCGGCGTGGAAGTCGCCGATGTCAATCGCCTTCTTCTCGGGGGGCCAGGCAATCAGGCGATAGCGGCCGGTTCCCGCGACCGAGATCAGCAGCTCGACCAGCTCCCGCAGCGTGATCGCTTCCTGCCCGCCCACGTTGAACACCTGCCCGTTGCAGGCATCGCTGGCGCCCGCTCGCAGAAACGCGTCCGCCGCATCGTCCACGAAGACGAAATCACGCAACTGGCCGCCGTCGCCGTAGATCTGGATCTCGCGATTCTCGATCGCCTGGCGGATGAACCAGCCGATGAAACCCTGGCGATTGTGCTTGATCAGCTGCCGCGGTCCGTACACGTTCGTCAGCCGGAGCGAGACGGTGCGCACCCCGAAGACGTTGTTGTACATCATGTGGTAGTACTCGCCGGCGGCCTTGTTGATGCCGTTCACGTCGGTCGGCCTGACCAGATGCGCCTCGGTGACCGGCAGCGCGTCGGCGCGGCCGTAGATCTGCCGGGTGCCCGCGAACACCACCTTCACCGTCGGGTTGTTGTGCCGGCATGCCTCGAGCAGCGACAACTGCGCGCGGCAGTTGATCTCGAGATCGGTGTACGGGTCCTGCATGCTGTCGATGTGGCTCACCTGGCCGGCCAGGTTGAAGATGACGTCGTGGCCGCGCACGAGGTAGTTCATCGTGCTCTGCTGCCGGATGTCGGCGATGTTGACGCGGAGGCGGTTCTCGAGCCCGTCGATGTTGAACAGGTTGCCCCCGTAATCGGAGATCAGGGAGTCGATGACGAGCACGCGCGCGCCAAGCGCGACGAGCTGACGGGCCAGGTTGCTGCCGATGAACCCGAGCCCCCCGGTGATCAGGACCTGGCGCCCCTGGTAGAACGCCAGGTAGTCCTGGTCGGTCACGGGCGGGCCCCAGGCGTCGTGGGTCCGGGTGGAGACGGGCGCCGCACGGCCGGGTTGCTGAACAGGACGGGCGTGCTCTGCCGCCCCCGGCCCAGCACCACGAGCTCGATCCACAGCTTCAGCACGTCTATCCCGGTACGGAACACCCGGCGGAAGTTGAAGAACTGCGAGCGACCGTAGCTGCGGTGGTAGTGGTGGACGGGCACCTCGACCACCCGAAGGCCGGCATCCTGGATCTTGCGCATCAGCTCCAGGCAGATCACGCCGCTGTCGCGATCGAGCTTCACGCGATCGAAGACCTCACGGCGCATGAGGCGGAAGTCGCAGTCCACGTCGCGCACGCGCAGGGCGAA
Organism: Vicinamibacterales bacterium; assembly: GCA_035710305.1. Classification (GTDB taxonomy): domain Bacteria; phylum Acidobacteriota; class Vicinamibacteria; order Vicinamibacterales; family UBA2999; genus Gp6-AA40. The sequence continues at coordinate 17,498 of DASTDQ010000075.1, forward strand.
GAGCAGCTTCACCGTGTAGTGGTAGATCCGGCCGATGAGGATCCGGTGCAGCGGATCCGACCGGCTGATCTTGTAGCCCGTCACGACGTCGGCATCCGGGCCCAGGCGCGCCCACAGCGTCGCGATCTCCGACGGGTCGTACTGGGCGTCGCCGTCGGTGTAGGCGATCAGCTCCTTCGTGGCGGACGCGAAACCCGTTCGCAGCGCCCCGCCGTAGCCGCGATTGCTCACGTGGTGGATGACGCGCACGTTGGGATAGGTCCGCGCGAGCTCGTCGGCGATCTGCGCGGTCTGGTCCCGGCTCCCGTCGTTGATCACGAGCACTTCGAAGTCCGGGGTCAGGTGTCGAATGGCTTCCTGCGCCTGGATCACAAGGCTGGCAATCGTGCCCGCGTCGTTGTACGCGGGAAAGAACATCGTGAGACCGGGGGCGCGCGTCGCGGGGCGTTCCGGCATTGGGCGTTAAACCGTAGCATGGGAAGGTTTTCCGTTACAAGGATGGGTCTACTCGTAGCGAAGCGGGAGTTGATTACGTCGCGAGCGGGAGCTGATTACGTCGCGAAGCGGAAGTTGATCACGTCGCCGTCGCGAACCACGTACTCCTTGCCTTCGAGCCGCACCTCGCCGTGTTCGCGGCACGCGGCCATCGAGCCGCGCGCGACGAGCGCCTCGTAGGCGACCACTTCGGCGCGGATGAACCCGCGCTGAATGTCCGTGTGGATTTCACCCGCCGCCGCCTGCGCGGCCGTGCCGCGCGCGATCGACCAGGCCCGGCACTCGTCCTCGCCCACCGTGAAGAACGACATGTACCCGAGCAGGTCGTAGCTCGAGCGGATGACGCGGTCCAGGCCCGATTCGCTCAGGCCGAGGTCGGACAGAAACGCCTGCGCGTCGGGACCTTCCAGTTGCGCAATCTCCAGTTCGATCTTCGCGCACAGCGCGACGGCTCCCGTTGACGCGCGGGCGAGAAAGCCTGTCAGCCCCGTTCCCGCCGCGGCTTTCCCGAGGTCCGACCCGACGGCCGCCGCTTCCGATTCGTCGAGATTGATGACCAGCAGCAGCGGTTTTGCCGACAGGAACTGAAACCCGCGCAGCCGCTTGAGGTCATCTCCCGAGATGTCCAGCGCACGAAGAGGGCGGCCCTCCTCGAGCGCGGCCGTGCAGCGCCGAACGAGGTCGCGCTCCTTCTCGGCCTCGGCGGAGCGGCTCTTCTTCAGATCCTTCTCGATGCGCTCGAGCCGCCGCTCGGCCACCCCGAGGTCGGCGAGGATGAGTTCGTCCTCCATCGCCTGGGCGTCTCGCGCCGGATCGATCGATCCGGACGGGTGCGCCACGGCGTCGTCACGGAATGCGCGGAGGACGTGAACGAGCGCATCGGCATTCTTGTAGCCGGCCAGATCGACGAGCGCCTGCACGCCCGTGCGGGCCGGAGCCACGACATCGGTGAACTCGACGGTGGCGGGCACCCGTTTGCGCGGGTTGTACATCGCCGTGAGGACGTCGAGCCGGGCATCGGGCACCTTCGAGATGCCGATGTTGACGTCCCCCTTGCCGCGAGGCGCGTCGCGGGCACTCGTCATGAGCTGGAACAGGGTCGTCTTGCCACTCGATGGCACGCCAATCAGGGCCGCTCGGAGCATGAGCAGAGGAGCCTAGCACGCGGGTCCCCTCGTGGCGGGGGGCTCCGGCTCCCCAATCTGTTGGGTACGGGGTTGGCCAGAAAACGAAGTTCTGGCGAAAGTTTGGCGTAACTCACATTAGATCAGGGGTTTGCGGTTGATTGCGGTTGACTTCCTGAGGCTCCGCACTTTACTATCCGTCGTGGATTTTTCTGGAGTTTAGACGGTTAGATTGGAGCGTAGTGGAGCAGAAGGGGATGCGCGGGAGCGCTCCGGCCAGGATTGATGACAAAGGTCGGCTCAAGGTTCCCACGATGTTCAGGGCGGTCATTCAGGACCAGCAGGGGGCTGACGTGTTCGTCACGAGCCTGTCGGGGGAGTCCGTCCGCATTTACCCCCTGGCCGTGTGGATCGAGATCGAACGGAAGCTGATGGAGATGCCAGGCAACCATCCCTCGCGCCTGAAGTTTCTCGATCGCGTGAACTACTACGGCCAGGCCAGCGAGCTCGATGGCCAGGGGCGCGTCGTCATCCCGCAGCACTTGCGCGAGAGCGCCTCGATCGTCGGAGACGTTCGCGTTTTCGGCCGCATCTCCTATCTGGAAGTGTGGAACGACCAGCGCTTCCTCCAGAAACTCCAGCGTGAGGCGTGGACTGACGAGGACGGACTTCGGCTGTCCGAGCACGGAGTGTGAGTTTTGAGTCTTGAGTTTTGAGTTTTGGTTGAGCACGTCCCCGTCATGGTCCAGGAGGTGCTCGAGCATCTCGAGCCATCGCGGGGCGGGCTGTTCATCGACTGCACTGTAGGGCTCGGCGGGCACGCGCGCGCGATTCTCGACGCGGGCGCCTCGAGGGTGATCGGACTCGATCGGGACCCGCAGGCGCTCGAACGGGCGAGAGAGACGCTGGGCGAGGTAGGCGACAGAGTGGAGCTGGTACACGCCGACTACCGTCGATTCGAGGACGTGCTGAACGCCAGGGGCGTGGGCCCGGTGGCCGGCATCCTGGCGGATCTCGGCGTGTCGTCGCTGCAGCTCGACTCCCCGGGCCGCGGGTTCAGCTTCAGGCGCGACGAGCCGCTCGACATGCGGATGGACACCTCGAGCGGAGCAACAGCGGCCGACCTGATTGCGTCTGCCGACGAGCAAACGCTGGCGGACGTGCTCTACACGCTGGGGGAAGAGCGATACGCGCGGCGCGTGGCGCGCGCGATTCTCGGGGAAAGCAAGGAGCGGCGGATCGACACGACCGGGCAGCTTGCCGCGATCGTGAGGCGCGCGATTCCCCGCAAGGGTTTCTCGCGAATCGATCCCGCGACGCGCACGTTCCAGGCGATACGCATCTGGGTCAACCAGGAACTGGAAGGGCTCGACGCGTTCCTGGTGCGGGCCGCGGGGCGCCTCGCTCGGGGAGGCCGTCTCGTCGTGGTCACGTTCCACTCGCTCGAGGACCGCGTGGTGAAGCACACGCTGCGGGCGCTGGAGTCATCGGCCACGCTGGCCGTGCGAACCAGGCGCCCGATGGTGCCTTCGGAAGCGGAGATCGGGCGGAATCCTCGCGCGCGGAGCGCGAAGCTCAGGGCGGCGGAGCGGCAGGCGACGGGTGACGGGGGCGGCCATGACGTTTGAGAGCTTCGAGTACTCGATCAAGAAGGACATCCGGAACAACCCGATCATCCGTGAGGTCGATCGCGAGCGGCACCGGGAGATGTGGCGCTCGATGTTCATCGGTGTGTTCCTCGTCGCGGTTCTCCTGTTTTCTGCGTGGCAGCACTTCGAGCTGCAGCAGCACGGACGGCGACACGAGCAGATGCTGCAGGAACGCGCCGACGCGGAGTTCGTCAACCTGCACCTGCGCCTCGAGATCGAGACGCTGAAGGCGCCGGCGCGGATCGAGGGTTTCGCAACGCGGCGGCTCCGGATGGTGGCGCCGGCGGCGGAGGATTCGACGGTCATCGAGCGCGTGACCGCGGCTCCCGCGCCGCCAACGTCGGTCGTCGCGCAACGCCTCGCCAGCGCGGAGCGCGGGCAAGAAATACTGCCATCTAGCGAGGCGGAGCCCAGATGGTCTGAGGCGCAGCCTCGCTAGTTCGGAACGGAGCTTCGGGTGGCCGACAAGCCCTCCATCGAGTGGCGCATCACGCTGAAGCGGAGGCTGACCATTGCCGTCTGCCTGCTCTTTGCGTGGGCGGGAGCGATCGAGGCGCGGCTCATCTACCTCCAGGTCTTCCGTCACGCCGACTTTGCCGCGCGCGCCGAGCAGCAGCAGTCCCGCAGAATCCCTTCCCCCGCCAAGCGGGGTGAGCTCCTTGATCGCCACGGGAAGATCCTGGCGCGCAGCGTTGACGCCGATAGCGTGTACGCGGATCCGTCCGAAGTCGGCGATCCCGATCGGGCCGCCGCCAGGCTGTGCGAGGCCCTTCGCGACTGCGACGCCGACGATCGCCGCGGGATCGCCGACCGCATCCGCAAGGGCAGGTACTTCGCACACGTCCAGCGTCAGGTCACGCATGAGCAGGCGCGCCGGGTTGCGGAGCTCAAGCTCGAGGGTGTCGGCTTCATCAAGGAGAGCCGGCGCTACTACCCGAACCGCGATCTCGCCTCGCAACTGCTCGGCTACGTCGGCATCGACAACGTCGGCCTGAGCGGGATCGAAAAGGCCTACGACCGGATCATCCTGGGAAAGCCAGGGACGGTCGTGGTGCAGACCGACGGGAACCGTCAGGCGTTCAGCCGCGAGGAGCGTCCGCCGACCACCGGGGCGTCGATCGAGCTCACGATCGATCAGTACATACAGCACGTCGCGGAACGAGAGCTCGAGGCCGGAGTCAAATCCAGTGGGGCCTCGACGGGCTCGGCCGTAGTCATGGATCCGCACACAGGTGAGATTCTCGCGCTGGCGAACTATCCCGGCTTCAACCCCAACGTCTATCGCGAGGCGCGCCCGGAGGCGCGCCGCAACCGCGCGGTGCAGGACTACTACGAGCCGGGATCCACCTTCAAGATCGTGACGGCGAGCGCGGCTCTCGAGGAGAAGGCCATCAGCCCGGAGGAATTGATCGACGCGAGCGCCGGAAACATCAGGTTCGGCTCGCGGGTCATCAACGACGATCACAACTACGGCGTGCTGTCGTTCAGCGACGTGATCGTCAAGTCGAGCAACGTGGGCGCCATCAAAGTGGCGCTCAAGCTCGGCCCCCGCAAGATGGGGGACTACGTGAAGCGCTTCGGCTTCGGCAGGCCGTCCTCCCCGGACTTCCGCGGAGAAAGCCCCGGCATGGTCTGGGATCCCTCCTCGCTGAACGACAGCGCCCTCGCATCGGTCGCGATGGGATACCAGGTTGGCGTGACGGCTCTGCAGATGGCAGCCGCCGTCAGCGTCGTGGCCAACGGCGGGGAGCTCGTCCAGCCGCGCGCGGTGCGCGCGGTCATTCACGACGGCAAGCGCCTGCCCGTGCCTCACAAGACCCTCGAGCGTGTCATCAGCCGCGGCACGGCCGTCACCATGGCCGAGATCATGGAGAAGGTCGTCGAGGAAGGCACCGGTACCCGCGCCAGGATTCCCGGCTACACCGTTGCCGGCAAGACGGGCACCGCCAAGAAGCTCGTCCGCGGCAGCTATCGCGGCCACTCCGACTACAACGTGTCGTTTGTCGGGTTCGTCCCGTCGCGGGCGCCGGTCTTCGCCATCGTCGTCGTCGTGGACGCCCCGCACAGGGTTTCGCCGTACGGCGGCGTGGTGGCTGCCCCGATTTTCCAGAAGATCGCCGACGCCGCGCTCAGGCACTACGGTGTATCCCCGTCGATCAACGCGCCTGAACCGGTGCTCGCCGGCCGCTGGGAAGAGCGCCTCGAGCTCACGGCCGGTCCGGCGGCTCCCCGCGCCATCGTTCCGCTCGGGGGCTCCTCCGGCGAGGTGTTTCCCGACCTCACCGGGCTGAGTGCTCGCGAGGCGACGGCGATCCTGACACGCCTGGGTTACACGGTTCGGTTGCGCGGTGACGCCGGGTTGGTCGTAGAGCAGACACCCGAGCCAGGCACGCCGCTCGAGTCGAGTACGACGGCGGTGCTCACGGTCGAACGCCGCGCCGCGGATCTCGAATCGTCCGCCGGCGTGCCATGACGGTTGGAGATGTTGTCCGTGCTGTCGCGCGTGAAGGCGAAAGGCAGCTCGCAGGTTCCTCGTCGGGTCTCGATCGGCCCTGCACGGGCGTCACGCACGATTCGCGGCGCGTCGAGCCCGGGACCGTGTTCGTGGCCTTGCGGGGGCTCAAGGCGGACGGCGCCGCGTTTGTGCCTCAGGCGATCGCCGCGGGTGCCGCTGCAATCGTGGCCGAGCGCGGGCCCGAGGGCTCCGTTGGCGTTCCGTGGGTTGTCGTCCCGGACGCGCGCCTGGCGCTGGCTCTCGCGTCGGCAGAGTTTTTCGGCCACCCGAGCCGGCAGATGCAGGTCGTGGGCATCACGGGCACCAACGGGAAGACGACGACCGCGTACCTGGTGAGAGCGATTCTGGAGACCGCTGGGGTGAAGAGCGGCCTGATGGGGACGGTGACGTATCAACTGGGCGACCGGTCGTTCGACGCCACGCGGACGACGCCTGAAGCGCCCGACGTGCAGGGCTTCATGCGGGAGATGGTCGCGTCGGGGTGTCGCGCCTGCGCCATGGAGGTCTCGTCCCATGCGCTGGCCCTCAGGCGCGTGGACGGAATCCGCTTCGCTGCCGCCGTGTTCACCAACCTGACGCGGGATCACCTCGACTTCCATTCGGACATGGACGACTACTTCGCCGCCAAGCGGCGGCTCTTCGACATGCTGCCGGAGGGCGCCCCGGCCGTCATCAACGCCGACGACCCCCGCGGCGCTTCTCTCGTGGATTCCGTCCGGCGGCCCGTGACGTACGGCATGACGAGGACAGCCGACGTGTCGCCCGGTCCCATTGCCTACTCGCTGGACGGTCTGCAGTTCGACATCCGCGCTCCGAAAGGCGCCGTTCGCGTGCGGTCGAGGCTGGTCGGCAAGCCGAACGCCTACAACATCCTGGCGGCCGTAGCGACCGCGACCGAGCTCGGGGTCCCCACCGAAGCCGTCGAGGCCGGTCTCGAGCGTCTCGAGGGTGTTCCCGGCCGCTTCCAGATGGCCTCGGGTGCATCCGATGACGTGCGCGCCGTCGTGGACTACGCGCACACCGACGACGCCCTGCGGAACCTGCTCGAGACCGCGCGCCCGATGGCGACGCGCCGGCTGATCACCGTGTTCGGGTGCGGCGGCGATCGCGATCGGACCAAACGTCCGCTGATGGGAATGGTGGCGGCTCGCCTCAGCGACGTCGTCGTGATCACGTCCGACAACCCGCGCAGCGAGGACCCGAACCAGATCATCGAGGAGATCAGGCGCGGTGCCGACGCCGAGACCAGGCAGAGCCGGGCCGAGGTGTTGATACGTCCGGACAGGCGCGACGCCATTCGAGACGCCGTCGAGCTGGCCGGTCCAGGCGACCTGGTGCTCGTCGTGGGGAAGGGGCACGAGAAGTACCAGGAGATCGGGGGTCGCACGTTCGCGTTCGATGACGTGGCAGTGGCGAAGGAGGCGCTGGAGGCGCGGCGGCTGAAGTCGCGGGCCGGGTGACGGGCGTTTCCATCACGCTCGACTGGGTCGCCAGCGCGGTTGGTGCGACGTCTCGCGCCGGTGCCGGCGGCGCGGTCGTCGGCGACGTGGTCACCGACAGCCGGACGTTGAAACCGGGTGACCTCTTCGTCGCGCTTCGAGGTCCGCGGTTCGACGGCCACGCGTTCGCGGCCGAGGTGCTCGAGCGCGGCGCGGTGGGGGTGATCGTCGAGCGTGGACGGGCGGCTGGCGACGCGCACGCGATCGAGGTCGAGGACACGCTCGCGGCGCTGCAGGGCCTGGCGCACGCGGTCAGGAAGGCCGTGGGCACGCGGGTAATCGCGATCACCGGCAGCGCGGGGAAGACGACGACGAAGGAGGCCATTGCGGCGGTGCTGGCCACGCGATATCGGGTGGTCAAGAACAAGGGGAACTTGAACAACCACATTGGACTGCCGCTGTCCTTGATGCAGTTGCGGACGGCGCCGGACGTGGCGGTGATGGAACTGGGCATGAACCACGCGGGTGAGATCAGCAGGCTCGTGGCGATCGCGGAACCGGAGGTTCGCGTGTGGACCAATGTCGGTGACGCGCACCTCGGATTCTTCGAGTCTGCCGACGCGATCGCCGATGCCAAGGCGGAGATTCTCGAAGGCGCCACCGCCGATGCCGTGCTCGTCTCCAACGCGGACGACGCGCGCGTCGCGGCGAGGGCGGGCCGCTTTCCCGGCAGGACCATCACCTTCGGGGAGTCGCCCGGCGCCACGGTGCGGGCGCTCTCGACGAGGCTGCATGGCGTTCAGGGCGTGAGCGCCGATGTCGCGACGCCAGCCGGCACGCGCTCGCTGGCGACGCCGCTGCTTGGCCGCGGAAACATGTGGAACGTCCTGGCGGCAACCGCCGTGGGGCTCGAGTTCGGCCTGGACCTGGACGCCATTGCGGCCGAGGTTGCCCGCTTGCAGCCGGCCGATCGCCGCGGCGTTGTGCGGCATCTCCGCGACGGGATCACGCTTGTTGACGATTCATACAACTCGAGTCCATCCGCCCTTGCCCGCGCGCTCGACGTCGTCGCGTACGAAGCGCACGCGAGGCGGGCCGTGGGCGTGCTCGGGGAGATGCTCGAGCTGGGGGAACATGCGCGCGTCCTGCACGAGGCCAGCGGCCGAGCCGCGGCCGCTGCCGGGCTTCGGCGGTTGTTCGTCGTGGGTGGCGCTGCCGCGCGCGCGATGGCTGACGCAGCGGTCGCAGAAGGCATGCCGGCGTCGGCGGTGTCCTACTTCGAGAGGAGCACGGAGGCCGCACCTGCCGTGGTGGCCGCCGTCGAAGCGGGCGATCTGGTGCTCGTCAAGGGGTCGCGCGGCACGCGCACGGACGTGATCGCGGACCAGCTCGTGACAGAACTTGGCTGATGCTCTATTACCTGCTGCCGCCGCTTGCGACGCTCGCGCCGTTTCTCGGCGTGTTGAACGTGACGCGCTACATCACGTTCCGCACGGCGGCGGCCAGCCTGACGGCGCTCGCCATCAGCCTGCTGTTCGGTCCCTGGTTGATCAGAACGCTGCGCAACTTTCAAATCGGCCAGATCATCCGGCAGGAAGGCCCGCAATCGCACCGGGCGAAAGCGGGGACGCCCACCATGGGCGGGCTGCTCATCGTCACCGCGGCGGTCGTCCCGACGCTGTTGTGGGCGGACCTGTCGAACCCGTACGTCTGGATCGCGGTGCTGGCGACCCTTGGATTCGGCGCCGTCGGTTTCGCCGACGACTACCTGAAGGTGACGCGCCGTTCCCACCACGGCTTGATTCCGCGCTACAAGGTCGCCGGGCAGGTCCTCGTGGCCACGGGAGTCGGCCTCGCGGTGCTCTACCTCTCGGAGCAGACGCCGTCGCTGTACAACACGCGGCTGATCTTCCCGT
>DASTDQ010000076.1:0-7477 GCA_035710305.1 Vicinamibacterales bacterium
TGCGGGCGCCGGCCTGGCCTACGCCACCTTTGACGAGGTCGATCGCCTGACGCGTCTTCGCGCGCCGACGCCTCCCGAGGTCACGACCGACGTGATCGTGCGGAACGCCAAGGACGAGGAGGGCAACCGCGCCTCGTTCCGAATCCTGCTGTTCACTGACGAATTCCGCTGGAAGATGTCTTCCTACGAAGAGCTCGAGAGCTTCGACCATCCCGCCTTCACTCCGGAGATGAAGTCGGTCCTGACACGGGCCAAGGAAGTGATCGTCGTGGGCGCCAGTTCGGAGGAGGTCGCTCCAGGCCTGGCTCAGCAGGCGGCGCGGAAGAAGGAAGAAACGAGGGCGGCCCGGCGGGCGAGCCGCATCGCGTTGTGGGTGAGAGAGGCGCTGACCAAGCCGATACCCATTCGCAAGCTGAATGTCGGGCATCACACGTCTACCGGGGGCGGGGACGACACCTCCGACCAGCGTCGCGTCGTGATCATTCTCGTTCTCGACCGCCAGGACGGCACGAACGTGGACGAAGCACTGCGGGCGGCGATGACGCATGAAAGCGTCAACTCGCCGATCTTCAAGGTCCTGCTGTCGCGTTACTCGCTCGCGACCGGCAAGTCGTTCACCTGGGTGGAGTAGCAATACATGGCCACACTCCTCGATGTCGTTCTCGCGTTCTCGACCTGGATCAAGATTGGGTGGGTCGTCTGGTTTGCCTGGGGCGCCTGGCAGTTGGTCTGGTACAGGCAGGAGCGCCACCAGGCGGCGACGTTCAGGCTTCCTCGCAGGTTCAACATCCTCGACCCCCGAACGCCCGAGTCGGTTGGTCTCCGCTCCGTCGCGCCCGAGCCCAGCGCCGATCAGTTGATCACGCCCGAGCCCGAGCCGATCGTCCATCGATTCGTCACGCCGGATCCCTTCGACGAGGTGCCGCCGCACGTTGCCGATGCGGCCGCCAACAGCTCCGTGCCCGCGGGCATGGGCGCCCCGCACTCGTCCTAAGACCTCGCTCGTTGAAGGTCGGGCGCCCTTTCGCCGACACCTCGATTAGCGTACGCTGACAAGGGCTGTATGGACTCTCGCTCTGTGCCCGCATGCGTCCTCGCTGCGGTGGTCGCCATCATGCCGCCTGTTCCCGCAGCCGGTCAGAAGGCGTCACAGGCCGGTGCAGGGCTCTCGCTGGCCGTCTCAGCGGGTCCTTTGAATCCGGGCAGTGTTGCCAGGCTGACGGTTACGGCGCCAGACATGCTGACGGCGCTTGAAGGGCAGGCCTTTGGCCGGGCCGTGCACTTCTGGCCGTCCACGACGGCCTCGACGTGGCACGGTCTCGTTGGCGTCGGGCTCGCAACATCGTCTGGCGCATACAACGTCACGATTCAGGCCACCAGGGCCGACGGCGGGAAGGCAACGGCAAAGGTCGCCTTGCGGGTTCAGCCAAAGCAATTCGAAACCCGCCGGCTGAAGGTCGATCCGTCGCTGGTGAACCCTCCCGCCGATCAGGCCGTGCGGATCGAGCGGGAATCAAAGGCTGTTGCAGAGGCGTTTGCCGCGCCGTCGTCCGAGCGGCTGTGGCGAGGGCCGTTCCGCGCTCCGGTGCCGGGCGTCGCGACGAGCAGCTTCGGGCGGCTGACCGTGATGAATGGCGAGTCGCGTGGGCGTCATCAAGGCGCAGACTTCCGCGCCGAGACAGGAACTCCTGTGCTCGCGCCGAACGCCGGCCGCGTCGTCCTGGCGCAGGATCTCTACTTTGCCGGCAACACCGTGATCGTGGACCATGGGCTTGGATTGTTCTCGTACCTCGCGCACCTCTCACGGCTCGGCGTGTCGGCGGGTGCGCGCGTGTCGCGAGGAGACTTGCTCGGCGAATCAGGCGCAACCGGGAGAGTGACCGGGCCGCACCTTCACTGGGCCGTTCGGCTCGACGGAGCGAGCGTCGATCCGCTCGCGTTGATGAAAGCCGTTGCCGAGGAACCGGAGGGGCACTGAGCAGGGGACAGGGGGCAGGGGACAGGGGGCAGGGGGCAGGGGAAGGGGGCAGTGGGTCGGGCGGCACATAATCAGTCAGAGGAGGAGTCGATGTCTGTTTCCCGGGTGCTCGCGTTTCTGGGTGTGTTGGGGCTCGTAGCCGTCAGTGTTTCAGGCCGTACCGTGACTGCGCAGACCGCTGCGCCCACGACCAACGTCGAGCGCGGGCGCTACATCGTCGAGCGCGTTGCGATGTGCTACGAGTGCCACTCGACACGCGATCCGCAGGGGAACATCGTGGTGGGAACGAAGTTCATGGGAGGGTCGATGCCCATGCGTCCACCATGGCCCGGTAACTGGCCCCTCCAGATTCCCCGCATCGCCGGCCTCCCCGGCTACACCGACGAGGAAGCGACGCGGCTGCTGACGCAGGGCGCGATCAAGCGCGACGGCACGCAGTTGCGCGCCCCGATGCCGCGCTTCCGGATGACGCCTCAGGATGCGGCAGACGTCATCGCCTATCTGAGGTCTCTATAAGAGTTCCTCACTCCCAACTCCCAAATCCCAACGCCCAACACTGAAGCTGCTGCTTGGGAGTTGGGCGTTGGAAGTTGGGAGTTGACGCGCATCGTGCTCAGTAGGTCACCCTCACGCGGTACCTCAGCGTCGCTTCTCCGTCCGACGCCACCGGCACGCTGAACTGCGCCGCCCATGCGTCTGTCTTCGTCCACTGGTGGCTGGATCGCAGCATCCGCCAGGTGCCCCCGATTGGCTCGTTGACCTCGACCGACACGGCCGTGGTTTTGTGGTTGCGCAGGACGATTTCGAACTCCATCTCGTAGACGTTCGACGTGATTTTCTCGAAGTCGATCTGCTTGCGGGTCGCCACGACGTCGAAGGCGTGGCCGATCTTCACGTTGAGCGTCTCGTCCTTCGGCGTGTGGTCGATGCGGTCCTCGCCGACAAACTGCACGCCGCCCTTCGAGTCGGCCTGATACACGCGGACGACGCCTGAAGGCATCGGCAGTCCAAGGCCGGCCTTCTCTTCGTTCTTGAACTGGTAGTAGACCTTGACCACGTCCTTGAGCGGCGAACCGGGATGCTGGGCGTTGCGGTAGTAGAACGCCTGCCCGTCCACGATGTAGCGCTTGAGGATCGGGAAGTCGCTGGCGCCGAGCATGCTGACCTGCTTGGTCTGGTTGTTGTTGATCGTCGTCTTGCGGTCGAGCGTGTAGAGGTGGTAGTCGCCGAACGATTCCTGCGTCACTTCTCGAGCGGCCGCAGCGTCCTGTCTGGCGAAGCGTTCGGCCAGCTCCATGCGCCCGACGGCCGACTGCACGCGGTTCAAGTCGCCGGCGACGAGCTGCAGCCTGGCGTTCCTGAACGCCGTTCCGCTGCCGTTGTTGACCGTGACCCAGCCGTCGATGTCGGCGGCCTTGTCGTCGCGCCCGACCGTGAGCACGTAGTCGGCGTTCCACGTCAGGTTGGTCGCCAGGTACGACGCCTCGACGCGGTGACGTTGGCCGCCGTCGTTGTTGAGCGACCAGATCAGCGTGGGCCGTGAGTAGAGGTTGCCGGGAACTTCCGGGAAGCGGATGTGATCGGCGCCGAGCCCGGTGACGATCTCCTTGCCGATCTGCCAGACCGGAGCCTGGTTGTAGCTCAGGAGCCTGGCCGTGACCGGCTCTTCGATCGTCGCGCCCCCTTCCTGCCGCCGCCGCACGAGCGTGACATCCCGGCCGACGTACTTGCGAAGAAGCTTGTCCGGTTCGAGCAGATCGTACTCGTAGTTCTGCTCGAGGACGCTGACCCGCCCCGGCTCGCTGAGCGAACGGAAGTGAACGGTGGCCGGATTCACCGTGGCGGCGATGTCCATGAACTGCAGGTCGAAGACCCCGCGCGGCACTTGCAGATTGCGGACGTCCCGGACCAGCGCGATGTTCGAGTTGTACACCGTCAGCGAGAGCTCGGTCTGGTCGTCGAGGGTGGACGACCCCTGCGCGGGGGCGGAGGGCGGGGCCGCCGCGACGGGCGCAGGATCGTTGAGAAGGGTCGCGAGGATGCCGGCGGCGGCCAGGGCCGGCGCCGCAAGCCAGAGACGTGCAGACATGTGTAAACCCCTTTCCAGGCGTTCCGGCCGGCAGGCCGGGACCAGCCCGCATTCCGGGCTGATATCCTTGGAACGGTGCTGTCGGGAAACCTTGCAGGGGACGGGGTCGCGTCCATTTCCGACCTCGAACAGCGGCTCACGGCGCGGCGCTACGTCGCGGACCGCGGCCTCGCCGTGTCTTTGTATCTGGCCCTTCGTTTGAGGAGGCCGCTTTTTCTCGAGGGAGAGGCCGGTGTCGGCAAGACGTCTCTTGCGACGGCCGTCGCGGAAGCGATCGACGCAGACCTGATTCGGTTGCAGTGCTACGAGGGCCTGGACGTCACCCACGCGGTGTACGAGTGGGACTACGCCCGTCAGCTCCTCGAGCTGCGAATCCTCGAAGCCACCGAAGGGCTGGAGCGTGCGTCCGCCCGGCGCGAGCTGTACAGCGATGCCTTCCTCATCAAGCGTCCGCTCCTGCAGGCGATCGACCCCGCGCGCACGCGTCCAGCCGTCCTGCTGATCGACGAGATCGATCGGGCCGACGAGGAGTTCGAAGGGTATCTGCTGGAGCTGCTGGCCGAGTTCCAGATCACGATTCCCGAGCTCGGGACGGTGCGGGCCAAGGAGCCGCCCCTCGTCATCCTCACGTCCAACCGTACGCGGGAGGTGCACGACGCGCTCAAGCGGCGATGCCTCTACCAGTGGATCGAGTACCCGTCCTTCGCCAAAGAGGTCGAGATCGTCCGTGCCCGGGTGCCGCAGGCGGCCGCGCAGCTGGCCCGGCAGGTGACCGCGCTGGTCCAGGAGCTGCGCAGCGTCGAGCTGTACAAGGTGCCCGGCGTCTCCGAAACGCTCGACTGGGTCGCGGCGATCGCCACGCTCGATCGACGCGCGCTCGACATTCAGACGGTGGAAGAGACCATCGGCGTGGTGCTCAAGGCCAAGGAGGATATCGACGCACTGCGCGGGGAACGGCTCGCCGGACTGCTCGAACGCGCGATGGCACGATGACGACGTTCACGGACAACCTGCTGTCGTTCGGCCGGTTGCTTCGGCGCAGCGGGTTCGAGGTGCCTGTTGGAAACGTTCTCGACCTGACCGGGGCGCTCACCCTGGTGAACCTCGCTGTTCGCGACGAGGTGTTTCACGCCTGCCGCACGGTCCTGGTGCGCCGGCACGATCAGCTCGCGGCGTTCGAAAAGATCTTCGACGCGTTCTGGCGGCAGCACGGCAATCCGTTCGCGTCGCCGGCGACCAACACCACCCGTGACGCGCAAGCCGCCGCCGCGTCGGTCCCCGTGGCGGCCGCCGCGATACACGACGGTGAGCTGAGCAACGAAGACCAGGTCGGGGTCGAGGAACCGACTGCGGGCGGACTCCAGACATGGAGTGACGCCGCAGCCCTGGCTCGAAAAGACTTCGCCGAGTTCACGGCAGAGGAAGTCGCCGAGGCACGTGCGTTCATCGATCGGCTTGCGTGGATCCCCGGCGAGCGCCGGACCCGGCGTTGGATCCGGGGCAGGGGTTCGAGAGCAGACCTGCGGCGCGCGCTCTCTCGAAGCCTGCGCACGGGCGGCGACGTCCTTGTCATCCCCACGCGACGCCGGCGGGTCCGTCTCCGTCCGCTCGTCCTGCTCTGCGACGTCAGCGGCTCGATGGAGCGCTACTCGCGAATGCTGCTGCACTTTGCGCACAGGGTGGCGCACCAGCACGGCCGTCTCGAGGTGTTCCTGTTCTCGACGACGCTGACGCGCGTGACGAGGCAGCTTCGCATCCGCAAGCTCGATGCGGCCGCCGCGGCCGTGTCCGACGCCGTGCCTGACTGGTCGGGTGGTACCCGCATCGGACCGGCGCTCCAGCAGTTTCATCGACGGTGGTCGCGCCGCGTGCTCCACGAAGGGCCGGTCGTGCTGCTCATTTCCGACGGCTGGGACCGCGGCGACCCGAAGGTCCTGCGCGACGAGATCGCCCGGCTTCAGCGCAGCTGCCACCGGCTCATCTGGCTCAATCCGCTCATCGGCACCGTGGACTACGCCCCGCTCACACGAGGCCTGCAGGCGGCGCTTCCGTTCGTAGACGATTTCCTTCCCGCACGCACGCTCACCGATTTCAAGGAGCTGGCGCTACACTTGAACGCTGTTGCCGCCGACAGTCGTCGTCGCCGGCTCAAAGACAGCTGATGAACATCTCCGGCACCTACTCATTCGACGCTCCACCTCCGCAGGTGTGGGACCTCCTGATGGATCCGGAAGTCATCTCGTCGTGTATTCCGGGTTGCGAGAAGCTCGTGCCCGACGGCGAGGACCGATACCGCGCCAAGCTCACCGTCGCGCTCGCGGCGATATGCGGCACATACGACGGCACTGTCACCATCTCGGACAAGGTGACTCACGCGTCGTACCGTTTGACGGTGGAGGGTCAAGGCCCGCCGGGGTTCGTAAAGGGGCAGGCCGCGATTGCCCTTCGTCCCGAGGCTGCCGGCACCGTCGTGGAAGTCACGGGCGATGTGCAGACGGGCGGGCCGATTGCGCGAGTGGGTCAGCGGCTGATCTCGAGCGTGTCGAAAATGATGCAGGACAGATTCTTTGCCTGCCTGCAGGGAAAGGTCTGAGCGTCAGTTCGGCTTGCGGCCCCAGGCCTGGCAGAACAGCGACCAGGTGACGAACGTCTCCGGGTGGGACAGGTGAGCGCGTAGCGACTCGGTCAGCTCCGTCCACTCCTGCTCGGTGGTGTAGCCGCTTTCGATCATTTCAGTCTTGTTGATTCTGGAGAAGTCCAGCAGCAGGTACTGGTATTGATCTTTGTTGCTGTACACAGGCGTATGCGTCTTGCACTGGATGTCGGTCAGCCCGGCCTGTGTGAGCATGCGCGGCAGACGGCGGCCGATGTTCACGTCCATGCCGCGCGCGCCCCAGATCGCCGCATTGATCTCGATGAGACGTGTCCAGGAGGGATGGATCGGATCGCAGGTCCAGGAGATCCAATCGACCTCCTGCACCGCCACCCAGCCGCCCGGCCGGACCAGATCGACCATCTCGGCGACGACACCTTCGGGTTCGGGCAAGTTGACGAGAAGCAGCCGGGCGTGTGCGAGGTCGAAACTCGAGGACGGCAGCCGCGTGTCCCGCGCGTCGCCGTCGACGTACTTCACTGAATCGAGCCCGCGCTCGGCCATCAAGCTGCGGCCGAACGAGAGCATGCGAGGATCGCGCTCGACACCGATGACTTCGGTGCCGGGCCCGGTGTACTCCACCAGAAGATCGAGGATGCCGAGGGGCCCGCAACCCACGTCGACCGTGTTCCAGTGCCTGCCCACGCCGATGTGCTCCAGCATCCAGCGGGCCTGGGGCTCGAGGAGCTTGCACTGCATCAGCAGACGTTCCTGCTCGCGTGTGGTCGCCCCGAGCACGTACTTGGGTTCTTCAATC
>DASTDQ010000077.1:0-11879 GCA_035710305.1 Vicinamibacterales bacterium
GTTCGTGGCCCGCTGGCGCACCGATTCCTTCGGCATTACCCACGACGCCGTGGAGGTGTTCAACACCTTTGGCGTCTCGTCGGGCGAGGCTGGCGGCGGCTACAACTGCGGTCCTCATGCGATTGTCTTCGATGAAACGGACACGGCGTACGTGGGCCAGGGAGGGTGCAGGGGATCGATTCTGAAATTCGTCCCGGGGGCAGTCGCACCCACGGAGTTCCTGGTCGCTCCAGACAACGCGGGGGCCTTCTGGATCGATCTCGCCGCCGACGGCTGCACGATCTTCTACACGTCCTTCGGGCCCAACGTAAAACGATTCGACGTGTGTGCCGGCGTACAGCTCCCGGACTTCAACGTCGCGAGCCTGCCTGGCGGCATCGCTCAGGACCTGCGCGTCTTGCCCGGCGGCGGCGTCCTCGTGTCGAGCGGAGATGTCGTCGCGCGTCTGAACGCATCCGGCGTTCTCGTTCAAACCTACCAGGTGGCCGGCGACGGCGGCCTCTGGGCCGGGCTGGACCTGGTCGGTGACGGGACGTTCTGGGTGGCCAACTACTACTCCTCGAACGTGTACAGATTCGATCTCGCCACCGGAACCGTGCTTGCGGGGTTCAATACAGGAACGCCGCCTAACAGCGTCGTCGGCCTCAGAGTGAGGAAATGACTGTCGGAGAGTCGTTGACCTGCGGCCCGGCCCGCCGATAGGGCTAGACGAACGTCACGACCATCAGCGAGAAGTCATCCTCGAGCGGTCCCGGTCTGGCCACCTGCCTGACCGCCTGATACAGCCGTTCGGCCTCGGGCGTACCAGGAAGCGGCGGTCCGAGGAGGAGCGGCAGGAAGTCCGACTGGGTCCACCGCTCCTGTTCCCCTGTCTCGATGTCGAACACGCCGTCGCTGAACAGATACAGGGCGCTCCCGGCGGGCACCGTCGTCTGGTGGACCTCGAATTCACTGTTGGGCAGGGCGCCGACCATCAGCGCTGGCGAGCCCAGGGGCTGCGCCGCCCGCCGGTCGGACGGAACGAGGTAGGCGGGATGGTGGCCGCCGGAGCTGTACGACAGCGTTCGATCTCGCGCGCCAAACACGCCATACCACATCGTGAAATACATCCCGTTGTGACCGTCCATCTGAAACCTGGTGTTCAGGCTGGAGAGCACCTCCCCGGGATTCCTGAAATCGACGTTGGGCAGGGCGCGTTGACGGAGGACGTTCAATACGGTCACCGAGTGCATCGCCGAGCCGGCGCCGTGGCCCGAGACGTCAAGGAGGTAGAAGACGAAGGTATTCTCGTCGAGCCAGTCGTACCCGAAGGCGTCGCCCCCGAGCTGCGTCGACGGGAGGAAGCGCCAGTCCGCGCGGACCGGCCCCGTGGTGATCGGCGCGGGCAGCAGGGAGAAGACGTAGTTGCTTGCTTTGTTGAGATCGCGGTGCAGATCCTGAGCCTGCTTGACGTCGCCACGGCTGCGGCGCTCGTACTTGAGGAATTGGCTGCCCACGCGGAGCACGTTGCCGTCTCGCAATGTCCACGGCGTGGTGATGCGCTCCGTGTGAACGAACGTCCCGTTGGTCGACCCCAGATCCTCGACCACGACCTCGCCGTTGACGAGTGAGACGCGGGCGTGAAAGCGCGAAACCTGAGTGTCGGCGAAGACGAGCGTCTGTCCCGCGTCGCGCCCAATCGTGACGGGCTGCGCACCAACCTCGATGCGTTTTCCCTTTGCAGCGCCTTCGATTCCCACAAGGTAATGCCCCAGGACCTCGGGTGCTGGGGCTGCTTCGAGGGGCCGTCCGGGACTGATGAAGATCGTACGGTCGAGTTCGTTGTCTTGATATGGTGCCACTGAGCTAGGGGGTTATCGGGCAGCATACGCGACCGGCAAGGGCGCGCGCAACGGGCCATATCGGCCATGGCGCCTCACGACGCGATCTGGCCGCCGAGGCGATCCCGTTCGACGTGCTCCACCGCCGCGGCGCGCGCCAACGGAACTCTCACGACGAAGCGACTGCCCGATGTGCCCCACCGCATCGAGCGCCCGACCGCAAGCCGCAAACGCTCGTCGAGGTTCGCGAGCCCCATTCGCGTGGACCGGGCGGGCGCCGGCCGCGGGACGAGCGGGTTGCTGACCAGGAGGTCGCTGCCATCACGCTCGACGCGCACGTCGAGCGGCGCCTGCCTGTCGAAGGCGTTGTGCTTGATGGCGTTCTCGAACAACTCCTGCAAGACGAGGGGCGGGAGGCTCCAGTGCCGGGCGTCGCCGGGTTCCACCGAGTCGTCCAGCCGTACGGCTTCGCCAAACCGGATGTCGGCGAGAACCTGCTGCCGGCGAAGCGCGGCGAGCTCGTCTGCCAGCGGAACCAGCGAACATCCTCGCGTGTCGACGAGGTAGCGATAGGTTGCCGCGAGCGCCTCCACGAACACCAGCGCTCGCTGCGGACGCGTCTCTATCAACTCCGACAGGCTGTTCAGGCTGTTGTAAAGGAAGTGGGGATCGACGTCGCGCTGAAGCGCGTCGAGCTCGGCCTGCAGGCGGGCGCGCTCCAGCCGCTCCCTGGACAGCCGATCCCGCTCCCAGTAGCGAAACATGAACAGCGTCTCGTAGACGTGCGCGATGACGACGACCGACGTCACCGTCACGACGACGGCGAGGACGAGACGAGCCGGAGTCATGCCCGGGTCTGCCGAGACGATTCCCCACCCCCACAGCAATGCCGTCGTCGCCGGAACGGTGAAGAGCGCGATGGTGCCGAGCAGCAGACCAATGCGCATCCAGGGCTGTTCGAACCACGCGAACCTGGATCGCGCCCGGTTGTGCAGCCGGCGGTTCCCCTCCCAGATAGCAAGGGCGACGAACGTGAAGTAGACGTAGTGCGCAACGAGCTGACCGGCCGAATACCGCCCGTTGTCGATGAAACCCGCGAGATTCGGGATGACTGCACCGATGACCGGACTGAGGAGCAGCCGTGGCCACAGATCATTGACGACGATGTCGTCGGTCGACGCTGTCTCACGATGGGTAGTCACACTGGCTGAAGTGTGAGCGACTGGGACGAAATCCGCAACGAAAGCACAGATTTCACTGTTCCGCACGTGATCGATTTCGAGACGTTCGATCGTCGAAGACACTTTTCAACCTAAGGTCTCTGCAGTCAATAGTTTCACGTGTCTCGAACACCTTCGTGATGTTCGAGTACTGAGCACAGGCCCCGACACGCCGAAGGCGATTCACCAGCACACGACGGTCGGCTAACAACCGGTGTGTCTGTGACTTGCGAGGCCGAATCGAGGCAGATGTCACATGTGGACCGTAGATTGCTCACTGTCTCAAACAGAGATTCTTGGGGGACACGATGATGCGAATTGCTTTCGGCGTGGCAGTGCTGGCGGCGTTGCTCGGGACGTACTGGGTCAGCCCATCGGCGGCTTGGGTGGCGCTGTTTGCAACCTCCACCCTCGCGCTTGCGCGGCATATCCGCCAGCGGGACGACGAGGCCGAACAGGCACTGAACCCGATCCGGGAGTAACAGGACAACAGGCCGATCCGCGCCCGACGCTTGCCACGTTGGGCGCGACCACCTTCAGGTCCGACCTCCCCTCGCGAAGCTGCTCCTCCCTTCGCGTCGGACCGAACCAGCCGGGCTCCCGCTCTCACCCAACCCACTCAATCAGGGCTCCATCCCAGCCGGCGGGAATTTGGGTGCAAGTCCATGAAGAAGTTGCGTATCCTCGGCCGATAACGCGAGAGTGCCCCGGGGAGTCGAGGCGGTGGACCGGCAACGCACGGCGGGGTCGACCCGTCTTACGTGACGAGCCCGCTCAGAACGGGATCGGATCGCATTCGAAGTCGGAGGGGTCGTCGTGAACCAGACGCTTCGCGCACTCAATCGATTCGGGCTTGGCGCTCGCCGCGGCGAGCGGTCCCGGATCACGGATGGCCGCGGATGGCTGCGCGCCCAGCTCGAGGGAGGCGCTCCGACGGTTCCGGCTCCCGAGGGAGCTTCACCGGCTGCGATCGGTGAGGCCGTTCGCGGATTCAGGACGATCGGCCAGGGAAACGATCAGGAGCGCCGCGAAGCCAGGCAGCGGTTGGTTCAACTTGGCACCTCGGAGGTTCTCGGCGCGCTAACCACTCGCGTCACCACGGACCGGCCCTTCGTCGAGCGGCTCGTCGCATTCTGGTCCAATCACCTCTGCGTATCGACCGGGGCGAAGATCCTCGTGGCGCCTTTCGCCGGGAGTTACGAACGCGACGTCATCCGCCCGCACGTGCTCGGACGGTTCGAGGACATGGTCATGGCCTCGGCGAAGCACCCGGCGATGCTCGTCTATCTCGACAACTTCCAGTCGATCGGGCCTGCCTCGCCCGGCGCGCGCGTGGGTGGCGGGAGGGGCAACGGACAGCGCCGGGGGTTGAACGAGAACTACGCGCGCGAGCTGCTCGAGCTTCACACGCTCGGCGTCAATGGCGGTTATACGCAGCAGGACGTGCAGGAGCTTGCGCGCATCCTGACCGGCTGGACGGTCAACGCGCTCGGCCCTGGAGGGCGCGGCGCGCAGAGACGGCCCGCCCAGCGGCTGGGTCGCGGGCGGGTGTCAGCCGAGCCTGTGGCTGACGACAACGATCCGATCGGTTTTGCGTTCCAACCGCTGCTGCACGAACCGGGCGGCAAGACCGTGTTGAGAACCCGGTACGACGAGGCCGGGGTCGCCGAAGGAGAGCGGGCGATTCGCGCGCTCTGCCAGCATCCCTCCACGGCCACGTTCGTGGCGACGAAGCTGGTGACGCACTTCGTCAGCGACGAGCCGCCGGCCGCCGCGATCGAACGCGTCGCCAAGGCGTTCCGGTCGAGCGGCGGAGATCTGAAGACGGTCGCGCGCGCGCTCGCCGACGAGCCCGAGGCCTGGCGCGAGGACACTCGAAAGTTCCGCACGCCGCAGGACTGGTTCGTCGCGGTCCTGAGGGCGTTCGGTGCTCGCGATGTGGCGGCCAACGCGCCCGTTCTGCTGCGGCAGCTCCGTCAGCCGTTCTGGTCGCCTGCCTCGCCGAAAGGGTTCGGTGACGCCATGCAGGAGTGGGCCGACCCGGATTCCCTGCTCAATCGCGGAGAGCTGGCGCGCACGATCTCACGGCAGCCGGCCCTGCGCGATCTCGATCCGCGAGCGCTCGTCGACGTCGTGGACGTCGCGCCGGGCAACCCGCTGCACAATCTCTTGGCCGACACGTCGATTCCCTCGCCCGAGCGCGTCGCGCTCGCCATCGCCGGTCCGGCATTCCAGTGGAGGTGACGATGAATCGCCGCGAGTTCGTCCGGACCATGTGCTACGGCGGGATCGCCACCTTCGGCCTCCCCTCGGTCAGCTTCGCGCAGGTCGCACAAGGCAGCCGCCTGGTCTTCGTGCTGCTCCGCGGCGGCTTCGACGGACTGGCCGCGATCGTGCCCTATGGCGACCCCGAGTACCGCTCGCTCCGCGGGGCGTTCGCGTTCAACCAGTCCGAACTGACCCCGCTCGACGACACGTTCGGGCTGGCGCCCGGCCTGTCCCCGCTGCGCGCGTTCTGGGACAGCAATGAACTCGCCGTGGTGCACGCGATGGCGATCCCGCATCGCACGCGCAGCCACTTCGACGGCCAGGCCATTCTCGAAACCGGGCTCGATCGTCCGGTCGGGTCGTCGGACGGTTGGTTGAACCGCCTGCTGCAGGTGATGTCGGGCAAGCGATCGGGCATCGCGATCGCGGCCGGCATGCCGCTTTCGCTGACCGGCTCGTATCAGGTCGAGTCGTGGTCGCCGACGCAGCTCGGCGCAGTCGACGACGCTTTCCTCGAACGGCTGGCGGTCTTGTACCGCGCGGACGCGGCGCTCTCCAACCGTTTCGAGGCGGCGTTACAGCAGCAGGATCTGGTTGGTGAGGAGCCGATGGCGAGAGGCCGCGCGGCACGCGGCGGGAGCACGGCGTTGATGCAGGCGGCCGCGCGCATCCTGCGTCAGGAGCAGGGGCCGAACATCGCGGCGATGGAGTTCAGCGGGTGGGATACGCACGCCAATCAGGGCATGGCGGGCGGCGCGCTCGATCGCCTGCTCGGACAGCTCGCCGAAGGGCTCGTGGCCTTCCGGACGGAGATGGGAGCGGCGTGGCGCAATACGACGGTCGTCGTGATGACCGAATTCGGCCGCACGGCGCGGCCCAACGGCACTCGAGGCACAGATCACGGAACGGCTGGCGCCGGGTTCGTGCTGGGGCCCGGCGTCGCGCGAGCTCAGGTCGTCTCTGACTGGCCCGGGTTGGGGGCGAGCGCGCTCTTCGAAGGGCGCGATCTGAAGCCGACGCTCGATACGCGTGCCGTATTGAAGGCGGCCGTGGCAGGCTGCTTCGACCTGACCCCCGCACAAGTCGAGCGCGTGTTCCCGGACTCGTCCGGCGTGCGGCCCGTGGCGGGACTCATGCCGTAGGAGAGGAGCACATCGCGCGCGGTGCCGAAACGAAATCGAGAGAGCAGGGCTGAGAGCTTCTCGGCCTGTTTCGCAACGCCGACATAGTGACGAAAGGCGTGCCGCCACGGCATCGGAGGGCGTGGTTGACCCGTGTCCAGCTCCCACGGGTGCAGGTAGAACATCACAGGGCGCCCTTCGGCGGAGTTGACGCGTTCGACGCCCCACCGCGTGTACGCGAACGGCGCAAGGCGAAAGTAGCCGCCGCCGCCAATCGGCATGTTCCATCCGAAGACGCGCGCCGTGCCGATGGGAAACTCCACGAGCGTCGCGGAATTCTGACGCCAGATCTCATACGGAAAGCGGGGCGCGGTGGGCTGCCCGTAGCGGTCGTGCACGATCGGGTGGCTGCTCGAGTCGTACAGAAAACCTTCTTCCAACAGGATCTGATACGCCCAGCGCTGGGCGCGCCCGATCGAGAAGTTCGGCGCGCGATATCCGACAACGGCCGTCCCCACCACGTCCTCGATCCGCTGCTTGGCGCGCCGAAGATCGGCGCGGAACTCGGACGGGCTCTGTTGATGGACGCACTCGTGGCGATCGCCATGGGAGGCGACCTCGTGTCCTTCGGCCGCAATCCGCCGGATCGACTGCGGGTGCTTCGCTGCCACTTCTCCGAGAACGAAGAAGGTCGCCTTCGCGGAGTGGATGCTGAACAACGCGAGCAGCCGATCGACGTTCCGTTCGACGCGGCTCTCGAGGAAGTTCCCGGAGACGGTCCCGGCCCCGCGGCGAAAGATTTCAGCGTGGTAGTGCTCCTCGACGTCCACACTGAGTGCGTTCGTGATCATGCCTTGACCTCTTCGGACGATGAACCGACTCGACTGGTGGGGCCCATCGGCGGCGCCTGGTTCATCAGCAGCCAGTACGAGCCGATCTGCTGCAGCGTCTGCACGAATTGCTCGAAGTCGACCGGCTTGCGGACGTAGCTGTTGGCGCCCAGCGTGTAGCTGTTGACGAGGTCCCGTTCCTCCGTCGACGATGTCAGGATCACGACCGGGAGAAACCTCGTCGCCGGATTCATGCGGATGCGCTGCAAGAGTTGCAGCCCATCGAGCCGCGGCAGCTTCAGATCCAGGAGCACGAGCTGGGGCCTCTCGGCGGCGTCGCGGCCGCTCGCCAAAACCAGGTAATCCAGCGCTTCGACGCCGTCGCGAACGACCGCGACCCTGTTGGCCATGCCGTTCTTGCGAAACGCCCGCATCGTCAGGTCGATGTCGTCCTGGCTGTCTTCGACGAGGAGGATCGCTTTCACGAGGCCCACTCCTTCCTCGACTCCGTCCGCGGCGCTTCCTCGAGCGTGAAATAGAAGCAGGCGCCACGCGCCGTCTGTCCATCGGCCCACACGCGCCCGCCGTGCCGCTGCACGATCCGCCGCACCGTCGCCAGGCCGATGCCGGTGCCTGGAAACTCCGACGCGTCGTGCAGCCGCTGGAAGGGGGCGAACAGCTTGTCGGCGTACGTGGCATCGAAGCCGACCCCGTTGTCACGGACGTAGAACACCTGAGTCGCATCTCGCAACGTCTGCCCGACCTCGATGGATGCATCCTCCCGGCGGCTCGTGAACTTCCAGGCGTTGGTGAGGATGTTTTCGAGCGCCACGCGGACGAGCCGAGGATCGCCGGAGGCTGACATGCCAGGCGCGATGCGGACGTGAACCGATCGATTCGCCGAATGCCCGGCCAGTTCGATCAGGATGGCGCCCGCGAGACCAGTGATGTCGATGTGCTCGCGCGTCATCCTGGCGAGTGACACCGTCGACAGGCTCAGGAGATCGTCGATGAGATGCGACATGCGCTGCGTCGCGGCGCGAATGCGGTCGAGGTGCCGTCTGGCGGCCTCGGGCAGCGCCGTACCCGCGTCCTCGGCGAGCGCCTGGCTGAAGCCGTCGATGCTCCGAAGCGGGGCGCGCAGGTCGTGTGAGACCGAATAGCTGAACGCCTCCAGTTCGTCCACCACGGCTTGAAGCTGCACGGTGCGCCGCCGGACACGTTCCTCGAGCTCGGTGTTCAGCTCGTGCAGCCCCTCTTCGGCGCGTGTCTGGTCGGAGATGTCGCGAAGGTGGACGACGCATCGTTGCTCGGCGCCGTCATCGAGCCGGGTCACCGCAACCTCGACGGGAAACCCGGTGCCATTCGCGCGCACAGCCTGCATCTCCAGCCGTTTGCGCTCCAGGATCGGCGGGCGCCAGCCTGCCAGGCCGCCGTGGGGCCTCTCGCGCGGGTCCGCCGGGACAACGAGGTCCACGAGCAGTGCTCCGATGACGGCCTCTCGACGGTAGCCAAACGCGCGCTCGGCGGCCGGATTGAACTCGAGCACGCGCCCGGCGGCGTCGATCGTGATGATCGGGTCCGGCGCCGACTCGATGAGCGCCTTTCGCTGGGCCTCGCTCCGGGCCAGCGCGCGCTCGGTTTCCTTCCGGGACGTGACGTCGTGGATCACCATCAGGATCGCCGGCCGGCCGGAGACCTCCATCGGCTCCGACGCCACTTCGACGTCGATGATGCGGCCGCTCCGCAGGCAATGACGTCCTTGGTCGCTTGCGAGGTCTCCGACGCGCATTCGCAGGAACTCGCCGCGTGAGTATCCGTAGAGCGCGACGGCCCGGTCGTTGACGGCGAGGATCGAGAGCGAGCCGGGATCGCACAGCCACATGGGCAGCGGGTTGCCCGCAAACAGCAACGGAATGTCTTCGGCTACGTCCAGCATTCCATCGTCGCTCATGGCAGATCCTTCGCGTCCCGCTGGGCAACCCAGCGGCGAGTCTCCGCCGCGGACGCTGGCGATGCGATGAAGCCCCCCTGGGCCGCGTCGCACCCGAGCTGACGAAGCCGGTCCCAGGACTCCGCGGATTCGACCCCTTCGGCGACGACCGTCAAGCCGAGGTTGTGTGCCAGATCGACGGTGAATCGAACGATCGCATCGTCTCCCGACGACAGCTCGCCGGCGAACGAGCGATCGATCTTCAGTTGATCGACCGGCAGGCGCTTGAGGTAGCCCAGCGAGGAATAGCCAATTCCGAAGTCATCGATCGCGATCGTGATACCCATCGCATGGAGCCGCGAGAGACACCTGGTGACGCGGGCCGTATCGGAGGCGAGGACGTTCTCGGTGACCTCCAGCACGAGCGCTGACGGAGGGGCGGCACAGAGGCGCAGCAGATCGGCGAGTCGATCGGGAAAATCCGGATCGTGCAGCGTCCGCGGCGACAGATTCGCCGCAACCGGCACGGTCCGCGACGGATCGAGCGCCCCCCATTCGGCGAGCGCTTTGTCGAGGAGCATCATCGTCAGCGGCTCGATCAGCCACGACTGCTCCGCGAACCCGATGAACTCGCCGGGCGGCAGCCGGCCGCGCCGGGGATGGTCCCAGCGGGCGAGTGCCTCGACGCACAAGGGCCGCCCCGTTTTCAGGTCGACAATCGGCTGGTAGTCGAACGTGAACTGCCCGCCTTCAATCGCTTCCCTCAGCTCCACCATCAGCGTGAGCCGTCCGTGCTTGTGCCGATCACGGTCGGGGTCATACGCGGCGTACCCAAGCCCGCCGCTCTTGGCTGCGTACATCGCGATGTCGGCCTTCTGCAGGAGCAGCTCCGGACTCGTGCCGTGCTCGGGGAAACAGACAATCCCGACGCTGCCGCCAACGCTCGACGGATGACCCTCGAGGACGTGCGGTCGGCGGACCTCGGTCAGGATCTTGCGTGCCGCGAGCACGGCGCCCTCGAGGTCGGTCCGCGGAAGCACGAATGCGAACTCGTCGCCGCCGAGCCGCGCGACCGTGTCCACGTCACGAAGCAGCGAGCGGAGCCTCGACGCGACCTGCTGAAGCATGCGGTCGCCGGCGTAATGGCCAAGCGAATCGTTGATCGCCTTGAACCCGTCGAGGTCGAGGACCATCAGGGCCAGCGACTCGCGATTGCGCTCGGCCGCGAGCATCGCCTGTCGAAGCCGATCGTTCAGGAGAACCCGGTTCGGCAGATCGGTCAGGGCGTCGTGATAGGCCAGGTGTGCGAGCTGAGCCTCTGCCTTCCTGCGAGAGCGGCGAGCAACGGCATCGCGCAGCTCGCGTTCGACGGCGGGCGCGAGCCGCTTCAGGTTGCCCTTCATGAGGTAATCCTGGGCCCCCGATCGCATCGCCATCACGGCGGCATCGTCCCCGATCGTGCCCGACACGAAAATGACGGGCATCTCGGCGTCGTATTCGCGCACGAGTGCCAGCGCGGCTGTCCCGCTGAAGCCCGGCATCGTGAAATCGGCTATCGCCACGTCCCAGGTCTGCCGTCCCAGCGCACAGGCGAGCGCGTCGCGCGTATCGACTCGTTCGGGCGACACGCGATACCCGCCTCGCGACAGCTCGCGCACGATGAGATCGGCATCGTCAGCCGAGTCTTCAATCAGAAGCAGCCGCAGGGAATCCCTTCCCGTGACCTCAGGCTCACGAAGGGAAGTCGGCTCCGACGTCTCGTGAGCAGACTGAAGGCCGCCGGGCCGGCTACGTTGCTGGTTGTCCTTCATCTTGGCGGTCCGTCGGTCCGCTGAGGCCACGATACGAAAAGCCGCAACACGCTGGTAGCGGGTATAAACCTGAGTGCGGCGGCGGCGGGATCCGGAGGATTCGCGAGCGGCTCTTGTAGAGACCGCGAGTGAAAATGTCTGAATGGGAGTGAAATCTGTAAGTCGAAGGTAGATTTTTGAAACGGCGAGTGTAATTCCTGCTTCACGCCGTAGGGTCTATACCTGATGCCTCCTCAATGAAAACCCCCTTTACTGTCGTGCTCGCGATGCACAGGGTAAGTCGTGTTGCCGACACCGTACTGATTGCGACGAATCACCTTCAGGAGCTCGCGAAGCTGCGCGGGCGGTGACAACTTCCGGTGGTTGTAGCGCCAGGCATACTCGGCGAGGTAGAGTCCCAGCCGTTTCCTTCGAATGCCTCCCTTTGCCTTCAGCCGGCGCTGCAGGTACGCCCAGAAACTTTCGACGTGCCCGAACGGGGCGCGAGCTGATTCGGCGAGCCGATAGAGTCGTCCGCCATACGCCACGGCCGCGTATCGGTGAGCGCCTGGCCAGTCGAACGGGCCGTCGCCCCTTCGATCGCGCAGCGCGCGCGCGAGCCCGTCGGTGTCGACATCGGGTACGACCTCGGCCCACGCAAACGTGCCGGACGCACGAAGTCCGAGGGCGGCAGCGCGGCGCGGTGGCCTCAGGCCCCGGGCGGGACGCGTCTCGTCCTCGAGCGCGAGACGGGCCCGCGCGCCGCCATTGTCGAGACTGACGGCCTCGGAAATCGAACGAGCCATCGCCCGTCGGACCACCAGGAGCGCCCTCAGCACGCGCTTCCGGTCGAGGCGAGTCTCGTGCGCGATCTGTGCGCTCGGCAGGCCACGAACG